>CAYFTQ010000041.1:0-11374 GCA_964346035.1 uncultured Roseospira sp.
TGCGGCACGATGGCCGGCGACCGGTCCGAGCGCGGGAACACCTTGCCCACCGCATGCATGGTCGCCAGGAGCGGCGTGCGCGGCGCATAGGTGAACACGATGGACCCCCGGGTTCGCGGCGCCAGAGCGGCCAGCACCGAGACCGCGTCCGGCCCCTCGTAGTGGATCAGCGAGTCCATCGAGACGACATGGTCGAAATCGCCCAGCGCCGGGTCCAGCATGTCGCCGACGCGGAAGTCAATGGACCCCTCGCCCAGCAAGGTTGGCAGCCGCTCGCGCGCCAGCCCGATCAGGGTTGGCGACAGGTCGATGGCCACCACCTCGGCGCCGCGCCGGGCGGCCTCCACCGACAACGCGCCGGTGCCGCAGCCCGCATCCAGCAGTCGACGCCCGGTCAGGTCGGCGGGCAGCCAGTCCAGCAGGATCGCGCGCATGGTGTCGCGCCCCGCGCGCACGGTCGCGCGGATGCGGCCCACCGGGGCATCCGACGTCAGACGCTTCCAGGCGTCGGCCGCGGTGCGGTCGAAATAGGTCTCGACCTCGCCGCGGCGGTCTTCATATGTCTCGCCGGCCATCAGTCGAACCCCAGCAGATCGAAGATGTCGCGATCCTTCAGCGGATGCGCGTCATCTTCGATCTGCTGGGGTTCGACTGATGGCCGGCAGATCGAAGATGTCGCGATCCTTCAGCGGATGCGCGTCCAGCGGCTCGACGCCGGCATACAGGGCGGCGGCGAGTTTGAGGTACTCATTTTGCACCCGTTCGACCTCGGATGTCAGGTCCATTTCGAAAATCGTACATTTCTTCAGGCGCGAGCGGCGCAGGTCATCCAGGTCCGGCACATGGGCCAGGGTCCGCATGCCGCTTTGGGCGTTGAACTTGTCGATCTGGTCGGTATCGCGCGACCTGTTGGCGATACAACCGCCCACACGCACGCCATAGTTTTTCGTTTTCGCCTGGATTGCCGCGATGATGCGGTTCATGGCGAAAATTGAGTCGAAGTCGTTGGCGGTGACCACCACCGCCCGCTCGGCGTGTTGCAGGGGGGCGGCGAAGCCACCGCACACCACGTCGCCCAGCACATCGAACAGGACGACGTCGGTATCTTCCAGAAGGTGGTGTTCCTTCAACAGCTTGACGGTCTGTCCAACCACATAGCCGCCGCAGCCGGTGCCGGCGGGCGGGCCGCCGGCCTCGACGCACATAACCCCGCCGGTGCCTTCGAACACAAAGTCCTCGATGCGCAATTCCTCGGAGTGGAAGTCCACCCCCTCAAGCACGTCGATGACCGTCGGCACCAGGCTTTTGGTCAGGGTGAAGGTGGAATCGTGTTTGGGGTCGCAGCCGATCTGCAACACGCGCTTGCCCAGTTTCGAGAACGCGACCGATAGGTTTGACGAGGTCGTGCTCTTGCCGATTCCGCCCTTGCCGTAGACGGCGAATACCTTCGCTCCCTCGATTTGCAACGAGGGGTCCATGTGGACCTGCGAGCTCCCCTCACCGTCCAGGTGCCCGTCGGTCCTGCTCCGCGTGTCTTCGGTATCCAGCACGGATTCTCCTCCTTGCCTGCTGGCCGGGTCGTCGCTCAGGCCGCGACGCCCTCGGAAACGCCCTCCAAACGGTCCTCCAGTTCCTCGCCTGCCTCGCGCAGGGTTTCAAGTACGGATTCGTCCGGAGACCAGTAGTTTCGCTCGTGCGCCTCAAGCAGCCGGTTGGCCACCCGCGCCGACGCGGTCGGGTTCAACTCGGCCAGGCGCTTGCGCATGTCCTCGTCGAGCATGAAGGTCTCGGTCAACTGGTCATAGACCCAGGGCGCCACCTGCCCGGTGGTCGCCGACCAGCCCAAGGTGTTGGTGATGGCGGCCTCGATCTGGCGCACGCCTTCATAGCCGTGTTCCAGCATGCCCTCGTACCATTTCGGATTGAGCATGCGGGTGCGGGTTTCCAGCGCCACCTGTTCCGACAGGGTGCGCACCTTGCCCTCGCCCATGGTTTGGTCGCCGATATAGACCGGCAGCGCGGAACCGGCGCCCTTGGCCCGGGTCACCGCCCGGCTGATGCCGCCCAGGGTGTCGAAGTAGTGATCGACCGTGGTCACACCCAGTTCCATGGATTCCAGATTCTGATAGGCCAGATCGACGCCCGACAGAATCTCGCCAAGCTGTTCGGCGCGCGGTGTCGGCTGGCCGGCGCGGCCATAGGCGAAACACTTGCGCCGGGTGTAGGTCTCGGCCAGTTCGTCTTCCTCTGTCCAGCCGCCCGAATCCACCAGCATGTTGACGTTGGAGCCATAGGCGCCATCGGCGTTGGAAAACACACGCAGCGCCGCCGTTTCCAGGTCACACCCATGCCGGGCAACGTAGGCCAGGACATGCTTGCGGATGAAGTTGCGCTCCTCCGGCTCGTCCTCGGCCGTGGCGGCCAGATAGGCGGCCTCGGCCAGCAGCCGGGTTTGCAGCGGCAAAAGGTCGCGGAAGATGCCCGACAGCGTCATGATGACATCAACGCGCGGCCGGCCCAGCTCGGACAGTGCGATCAGTTCTGCCCCGGCCAGCCGGCCATAGCCGTCGAAGCGGGGCCGCGCGCCCATCAGCGCCAGCGCCTGCCCGATGGGTCCGCCCTCGGTCTTCAGGTTGTCGGTGCCCCACAGCACGATGGCGATGGTCTCCGGCATCGGATTGCCGTCGGCCATGTGCCGGTCTAGCACCAACTGGGCCTGCGCGGCGCCGTCCCGAACGGCGAAGGGGCTGGGCAGGCGGAAGGGGTCGAAGCCGTGCAGGTTGCGCCCGGTCGGCAGCACCGCCGGCGTGCGCAGCAGGTCGCCGCCCGGTGCCGGTCGCGTGAAACCACCATCCAGGGCATGAAGCAGGGCCGGGATCTCGGTATCCTGCGTCAGCAGGGAATCGACCCGCGCCAGTTCGCTGAACAGCGCGTCATCAATGTTGGCCTTGGTGGCCGCCGCCTCGCCACCGGCGGCTTCCTGCGCCGTGATCAGCGCCGTCTCGGCATCGCCATCCAGCACCAGGGCCTCGATGGCGGCGCGCTCCGGCACGGCGTCGCGCGTCGCCTCGGCCAGCGCCATCAGCAGGTCCACCCGCTCCTCGACCGACGGCGCCCGGCCCAGCACATGCAGGCCGTGCGGGATGAGCGTCTCTTCCAGTTCCAGCAGGTCCAGGCGCAGCGTTTCCATGCGCGCGGTCAGGCCGGCGTCGTCCTGTTCGTCCTGCCAGGCCGGTTCGGCCTCAGCCAGATCCAGTTCGGCCGCCTGGGTCTGGATCAGCGGGATCAGCCGCGCCCGCTCTGCGGCATCGTCGGGCGGCAGGGCGCGCCAGCGTTCCACCGATCCCTTCAATTCCGACAACCCCTTGTACAGGCCCGCCTGTGAGACCGGCGGGGTCAGATAGCTGATCAGGGTAGCGGCCGAGCGCCGCTTGGCGATGGCGCCCTCGGACGGGTTGTTGGCGGCATACAGATACAGGTTGGGCAGGTCGCCGATCAGGCGTTCCGGCCAACAGGCTCCGGACAGGCCGGTCTGTTTGCCGGGCATGAATTCCAGCGCACCGTGGGTTCCGAAGTGGACCACCGCATGGGCGCCGAAGGTGTTGGAAATCCAGCGATAGAAGGCGGCGAAGGCGTGCGTCGGCGTGAAGCCTTTCTCGAACAGAAGGCGCATGGGATCGCCCTCGTAGCCAAAGGCCGGCTGCACCGTGACGACCACGTTGCCAAGCTGCAGGCCCAGAACGTGTATGGTCTGCCCGTCGCTCTGCTGCCGACCGGGGGCGGGTCCCCACTGGGCCTCGATCTCGTTCAGCCAGGACTGACCCTTGACGTGATCATCCACGGAAATCCGCGTCAGGACGTTGGCCTGGGCGCCGAACTGGCTGGCGTTGCCTTTCAGCAGGCGGTCGCGCAGATCGTCGACGCTGTCGGGCACCTCGACACGATAGCCAGCCTCGTCCAGCGCCTTCAGAGTGTTGAACAGCGATTCGAAAACCGAAAGGTAGGCCGCCGAGCCGACCGCGCCGGCGTTGGGCGGGAAATTGAAGATGACCAGGGCCACGCGCCGTTCGGCCCGCGCGACGCGCCGCAACTGGACGGTACGGTCCACGCGCCGGGCCAGGGCCTCGACCCGCTCCGGTTCCGGGAACATGTCGCGCGAGGCCTCGCCCTCGGCGGCGTCGGAACGGCCACCGAACAGCAACGGCGCGGTGGCGCCGTCCAGCTCGGGGATGGCAACCATCATGGTGGATTCGACCGGCAGAAGCCCGCGATCCGAGCCGCGCCACTGCTCCAGCGACTGGAACTCGACCGCGTGCGCGGTCAGGTACGGCAGATCCAGCCTGGCCAACAATTCCTCGGCGGCGCGGGCATCGTTGTAGGCCGGCCCGCCAACCAGGGAGAAGCCGGTCAGCGACAGCATGGCGTCGATAACCGGCGCATCGCCCTTGGTGAAATATCGCTCGATGGCCGGACGCGCGTCCAGGCCGCTCGAGAACGCCGGAATGACGCGCAGACCGCGCGCCTCCAGGGCGTGAATCACGGCGTCATAGTGCGCGCAGTTGCCGGCCAGGATGTAGGAGCGCATGACCAGCACGCCCACTGTGCCCCGGATGGCGCGGTCGGGTACGGGAAGTTGGCTGGCATCCTCGCCGATGCGACCGCGCATGTCGGGATGATACAGCCCGACCTCGGGGTACTCCGCCGGTGCCTCGGGCCGGATCTGGCCCCGCAGGGCGCGACGTGGTCCGTCGGCGTAGCGGTCCACCAGGAAGCGAACCATGTTGGCCACGTTTTCCTCGGACCCGGCCAGCCAGTACTGCAGCGTCATGAAATAGGCACGCAGGTCCTGCGCCTTGCCCGGAATGAATCGCAGGATCTGGGGGATGCGGCGCAGCATGGCCATCTGGCCGGCGCCCGAATCGGATGCACTGTCGTCCTTCTTCTTCATCGAGCCGCGCAGCTTTTTCAGCAGCGCGGTAACGCCGCCCTGCTTGGCGTCCATGCGCAGCGGACCCAGCTTGGTCAGTTTGACGACCTCGCCGGAGCACATGGCGCCGACCATGCAGTCGCAGGCCTCGCGCCGCGCCTGCAGGGCGGGCAACACGGCCTGGATGTGGTCTTCCATGAACAGCATGGTGACGATGATGATGTCGCCGCGTTCGATGTCGTGCAGACAGCGGCCCAGGGCGTCGTCATCGCTGCCCCATTCCGAGGCGGCGTGAAGGGTCAGTTCCAGACCCGGCAGGTCCCCGCGCAGCGTGCGCGCGGCCCGATCGGTCGCGCCCGACAAATGCCCGTCGAGCGTGACGATCACAACCCGGATGGCGGTGTCTTCACCGACTGAAGTATGTTTTTGCATCGTACACCGTCTCGATGGTGATCACGGAAAGGCCCCGTTGGGCGGCGAACCGCTCCGTGTTACGGCGGGCCTTGCCTCTCACGAAAAAGGGGATCTTGGTCAGCTCGTGCTCGGCCTCCGGGCTCCAGGCGGGTCCAGCCGAGGAAGACGGCGCAGCGGCCGGGGAATCGCCGCAGGGCGGCGTCCCGTCCACCGGGGATGGAGAGGCGGGGGACGCGGCACCAGCGGGACTCGGCTCCGGGCCTGGAACGGTTCGCCCGCCGGCGGAGACCGACGCCAGGTGCGACGGCCCGGCATCGGCATGGAATTCGAAATCTTCCCGGAACATGCCCAGAAGGTGTTCCTCCAGGCCCATCATCAGCGGATGGACCCAGGTGTCGAACAGAACGTTGGCGCCTTCCGGCCCCATCTGGGGGGCGTGGCGGGCCGGAAAATCCTGCACGTGAACCGGCGCCGAAATGACGGCGCACGGAATGCCCAGACGCTTGGCGATGTGGCGTTCCATCTGCGTCCCCAGCACCAGGTCGGGCATCAGGTCCGCGATGGCGCCCTCGACGTCCAGATAGTCGTCGGAGATCAGGGCCTCCAGGCCGAGGTCCCGGGCGGCGGCGCGCACGCTTCGGGCGAACTCGCGCGCATAGGTGCCCAGCCCGACCACCTCAAAGCCCATTTCCTCGGTCGCCACGCGGGCGGCGGCCACGGCGTGCGTGGCATCGCCAAAGATGAACACGCGCTTGCCGGTCAGGTAGGTACTGTCCACCGAGCGCGAGAACCAGGGCAGGCGCGGCGCCAGGGCCTTCAGCGCCGGCTCGGCCTCCAGGCCCGCCAGCAACGCCACCTCGGCGACGAAATCGCGCGTCGCCCCGACACCGATGGGCACCGTTTTCGTGAACGGCTGGCCGAACGCCTTTTCCAGCCAGCGCGCCGTCGTCTCTGCGGTCTCGGGGTACATCACGACATTGAAGTCGGCCTCGCCCAGGCGCGCCAGATCCGCCGTCGTCGCGCCCAGGGGGGCGGTAACATTGACACGAATGCCCATCCCGGCCAGCAGGGCGGCGACCTCGCGCGCGTCGTCGCGGTGCCGGAACCCCAGCGACGTCGGACCCAGCAGGTTGCATGACGGCGCCGTCGCAGGATCACGCGCCGGCCGGGCCTCGGGATCGGCCGGCGCCGACGGGCCGGCCAGGGCGCGCGCCAGCCGATAGAGCGTTTCCGAGGCGCCCCAACTTTCCTTGCGCTGGTAGGACGGCAGGTCCAGCGGCACCACCGGCACCGGCAGGCCCAGCGTCTTCGCCAGCCCGCCCGGGTCGTCTTGGATCAACTCTGCCGTGCAGGACGCCCCCACCAACAGGGCGTCCGGGCGGAATCGCTCGCAGGCCTCGCGCGCGGCCGTCTTGAACAGCTCGGCCGTGTCCTGGCCCAGATCACGGGCCTGAAAGCTGGTATAGCTGACCGCCGGGCGCGACGGCCGGCGCTCTATCATGGTGAACAAGAGGTCGGCATAGGAATCGCCCTGCGGCGAATGCATGACGTAATGCACACCTTCCATGGCCGAGGCGACCCGCATGGCCCCGATGTGGGGCGGTCCCTCGTATGTCCAGACCGTCAACCGCATGACCGTCAGACCTTCAACAAACCGGCGCGCATCAGCGGCCGGGCAAACAGGGCGGCCAGATCGCCGGCCTGATCGTACCCCTGGATGGGGGTGAAAACCAGTTCAATGGCCCACTTGGTGGTCAGGCCCTCGGCCTCAAGCGGATTGGCGAGCCCCAGGCCGCACACCGTCAGGTCGGGCCGGGCGGCGCGGCAGCGGTCAAGCTGGCGTTCCACGTCCTGGCCTTCCACCAGCCGGGTGTCCGGGTCCAGCAGCGCCAGTTCGGGGTCCATCAGGCCGCGATGCAGATAGGGCGTGGCGACCTCCACCGGCACCATGCCCAGTTCGCGCGACAGGAAGCGGGCCAGCGGCGGCTCAAGCTGCGAGTCGGGAAAGAAAAAGATGCGCTTGCCGGCCAGGGTCTCGCGCACGCCGTCCAGCGCTGCGCGGGCGCGGGCGCGACCGGGGGCGGTGGCGGCCTCGAACACGTCCGGCGGCACACCGAAGGCGTCGGCGGCTGCCTTCAGCCAAAGCGTGGTGCCCTCCTCGCCCAGCGGGAACGGCGCCGGCAGGCGGGTGGCGCCTCGTTTCTCCAGCAGGCGGGCCGTCTCTGCCAGGAAGGGTTGGGCCAGCAGCAGGCGCGTGTTGGGGCCGACCGCCGGCAGGCCGTCGGCATGGCGCGCCGGCAGGAAGGCGAGTCGCTCCACCCCCATGGCGGCGAACAGACGGCGCATCTGGTCCTCGACGATGTCGGCCAGCGTCCCGACGATCAACAGTTCGGCCGTTTCGTCTTCGGGGGCGTCTTCGGGGGCGCCTTCGGGGGCGGCCGGCATTTCCGGGACCAGGGCGGCGAGACAGGCGTCCTCGCCCTCGGTGAAGGTGGTATCCAGACCACTGCCCGAATAGCTGAGCACGCGCGTGCGCCCGGCATGGACCCCGGACAGCCGCTGGGCGGCCCGCTCCAGGTCCAGCTTGATCACCTCGGACGGGCACGACCCGACCAGGAACAAAAGCTTGATGTCCGGGCGGCGCTCCAGCAGGCGGCCGACCTCGCGGTCCAGCTCGTCGTTGGCGTCGGCCAGCCCGGCCAGATCGCGCTCTTCCAGGATGGCGGTGCCAAAGCGGGGTTCTGCGAAGATCATCACGCCGGCGGCGGACTGCATCAGGTGCGCGCAGGTGCGCGACCCGACGATCAGGAAAAAAGCGTCCTGGATCTTGCGGTGCAACCAGATGATGCCGGTGAGGCCACAGAACACCTCGCGTTGCCCGCGCTCCCGAACGACCTGGAGCGCCGCCGCGCCGTCGGCGCCGGAATCCGGCAGCCGACAGGCCTGGCGATCGGGGACGGCGGCACGGCTCATTTCATGCGGTCCGCCTGGGTGTGCGGATTGGCGCCGGCCGCCGCCTGCAGCCGCGCGGCGCGCAGCTTGAGGATGAACTGGCCGGCGTTGATGACATAGGCGGCATAGGCCGCCAGAGCCAGGGCCATCAGCCCGACGTCGCCCAGCAAGTCGCCGAACAGCGCCACCAGATAGGCGGTGTGCAGCGCCAGGACCAGCATCGAGAAGACATCTTCCCAATAGAACGCGGGCGCGAAAAGATAGCGGCCGAACACCTCGCGTTCCCAGATCGCGCCGGTGATCATGATCAGGTACAGCACCATGGTCTTGACCACCACCGACCAGGTCGCCAGGGCATAACCCTGTCCGGTCAGAAGATAGTCCACAACCAGATACAGGCTGACAAGAAACACCGCGAACTGAAGCGGCGCCAGCACACCCTGAACGATGGTCCAGGGCGATTCGTCGCGACGGCGTCGCTCGTCCTCGGTATACAGCGGGCGGGCGGCGGGGGCGCCGGCGCCGGAGCCGGAGCCCTCGGGACCGCACGGCGGCGGCCCGCCGCCTTCTCCTGCGGCGGCGCGCGCCAGCAGCGCGGTGTTGGGTACGGTCAGGCCGGCATGGGCCGACCATGGGCAGCGGTCCACGGTGGCAATCATGCGGTCGATGTTCAGCGTGAGCATGGTTCTGACAACCCTCCTCGCGGGCCTCCCTGCGGGCCTTCTTCAAGGCTGCCTACCCCGCCCGGGGGGTCGCTGCGCGACCGGCCCGCAGCGATGGCGGCCTGACGGAACTGCTGTCGTGGGGAGAGGGCGCCCCGTCTCGAAGGCCCCATCGTGCCGCCCCGACCCTTGCGCCGGCCAAGGCGGATGTCCCCGCCTGTCCTCTCCATCCTTTACGAACTGTATGGGCGCCAACGGGACGTGTCAACCAAACAAGACGTCAATCCCTATTGACAAATCCCCCCCCGTTCGCTGAGGTTAATGAACTGCGCGGGTGGAGTCTGTTGCGCCCGCTCCGTTTTCTTGGTCAAGTGCCGGGGGAGCGGACCATGACCGATCGGGCCTTGATCAAGAAGCCCGTCACAACGCGAGGCTGACCTCCCCCGGGAAGTAAAGGCCTGCGGTCGGTTCGGGTTCGCCAACGTCTGCCTGGCGGGGGTCTTTGCCCGTCGCGCGGGCGCGTCGCGACCAAGGGAGGGGAGGAGCAGCGCCATGACGGGCTCACACCGTGTAACCGCGCCTGCGGGCGACTGGCTGGCGGGACGGACAGGCCCCCGGCCACGGGACCTGATCGTGTCTTCGCGCCAGGGCGAGAGCGACAGAATGCCGGAGCCGGCGCCGTCCGGACGGCGCCACGATACGGCAGGGTCCATCGCGGCACGGTCGCCGGAGACGGATCAGGGGGCCCGCCGTGGCTGGGGGCCTCGCCACGATGATGCGGCCGCCGGAGCGCCCGAGGAGCGGGTCACGGCAAGGCTGCCGGGGGACAGGGCCTTGGCGAGTGTCATCGAAGGTGATGTGATCCCCAGGCTGGTGCGAGCGCATCGGCCGGAGGACCCATTGCTCGGCGCTGCCGGCGTGCCGCGTTCCGTGCAGCGCGACGACCGCGCCGCCCGCCCAACGCCGGGCGCCTCGCGTGCCGGCCGGCGTGTCCGGCGTGACGCGATGAACGGAGCCGGCCCGAACCCGGATATGGCGGCCGATCTGGAGGATCTGTTCCTCTGCCTTTTGCGCGGCGATCCGGGGGGCGCCCTGACCCTGGTGGAGCGGCGCCGCGCCCGGGGCGAGTCGGCGGAAGCTCTGTGTGCCGACCTGCTGGGACCCGCCGGCCACTTGCTGGAAACCCGCTGGGCGGCGGACGCCTGCGGCTTGGCGGAACTGACGCTGGGCATGGGACACCTGCTGGAGGTGCTGCGCGACCTGGATCACATCGACGCCCAGGGCACGGGCTGGCAGGGCGTGAACCGGCGCATTCTGCTGGCCGCCGCTCCGGGCGAGCGGCACGCCTTCGGGGTGAGCATGCTGGCGGTGCTGTTCCAGCGCGCCGGTTGGGATGTGGTCGATACGGTGCTGGCCGAGTCGTCGGCCACGCTGGCCGGGCGCCTGACCGAGGAGGCCGAGTCCGCCCCCGTCGCGGTAGTCGGTCTGTGGGCGGGCGCGCTGGCGCGTCTGGGTGAACTGCCGGCGGCCCTGAGTGCGGTCCGAAACACCGCAACTCGGCGGCCACGGATCATTCTTGCCGGACCGGCGGCGGCGGCGTGGCCGGGACACGGCGGACCAAAGGGAAACGCGGCGCCATGTGATGGCGTCGATGCGGTGGCGGAGACAGCCCCGGCAGCGGTCGAGCAGGCCAATCGCCTGCTCGGCGCACGGGGCGACTAGCGGAGCATGGGGGTCCGGGTCCGGGCTCCCGTGGGCGAGGAACGTTGTGCAAACCTTCAGCGCCCCCAGGACGGCCCTGGGACACCTTGATGCGGAACATGTGGCCCGGCTGGTCTCGGCCGCGGCCGATGTCGCGCTCGTGGTGGACCGCGCCGGGCTGGTCCAGGATGTCAGCCTCGCCAAGGGGGACCTGACCCTGGGGTCCGAGGGCGCGCCCTGGACCGGGCGGCCCTGGCGCGAAACGGTCGCCGAGGACAGTCGCGCCAAGGTGGACGCCCTGCTGTCTGACGCCCTTGCCGATCGGCCCACGGGCTGGCGCCAGATCAACTATTCCGAACCGGAAGGTGCCGATACACCGATCCTGTATACCGCGCTGCGTCTGGGCAACCAGGACCGGGTGCTGGCGGTCGGGCGCGACCTGCGCTCGGTGGCCTCCATGCAGCAGCGTCTGCTGGCGGCGCAACAGACCGTGGAACGGGACTACGCCCGCTTGCGCCACACCGAAATGCGCTATCGGCTGTTGTTCAAGCTGACGGCGGAGGCGGTGCTGTTCGTTGACTCGGCCTCGCGCCGGATCATAGAGGCCAACCCGGCCGCCCTGTCGCTGTTCGGCGATGGCGGCCGCAGCCTGGTCGGGCGGGTCTTCCCGCATGGCCTGGAGACCGACGATCCAGACGCGCTGGAGACGCTGCTGGCC
>CAYFTQ010000042.1:0-11308 GCA_964346035.1 uncultured Roseospira sp.
TCTCGATCTGGGTTTCGCCCGGCCCGCCAATGAAGCCGTAGCCGCCGCGCTGGCGTTCCAGGTGGGTCCAGCTTCGAACCAACCGGCTGCGTTGATAGGTCAGATGGGCAAGTTCGACTTGCAACTGGCCCTCGCGCGTGCGGGCACGTTCCCCGAAAATCTCCAGAATCAGCCCGGTTCGGTCGATGACCTTGACCTCCCAGGTCCGCTCCAGGTTGCGTTGCTGGACCGGCGAGAGCGCATTGTCGAGGATGACCACGCCAACCGACTCGTCGCTGATCAACGCCCCCAGGCGCTCTACGGCGCCCCCGCCCAGCAGCATGCCCGGACGGGGCCGATTGACCGCCACCACCTCAGCGGCCACCACCTCAAGGTGGATCGCCCGCGCCAAGCCCACCGCCTCGCCCAGGCGGGTTTCCGGATCGCGCGCCGCCGCAGCGCCGCTGCCGCCCGTCCCCTTCAGGAGCGGATGAATGACCAGCGCCCGCGTTGGCGGGGGTGGACCCTCATACTCGAATGCCTTGATGGCCAATCGTCAGGCCTCGCCCTCGCCCGTCCCGGCCTGCGATGCAGCGGCGCCGTCCTCGGGCTTGCTCTCGAAAAGCTGGATCTGCGTGCCCGGCATGATGGTAGAGACGGCATGCTTGTAGACAAGCTGGGTATGCCCATCACGACGCAACAACACCGAGAAATTGTCAAACCATGTGACAATACCCTGAAGCTTGACGCCATTAATGAGAAAAACCGTAACGGGAGTCTTGTGCTTCCTAATGTAGTTCAGAAATACGTCCTGCACGTTCTGACTTTTCTCTTGCGCCATACCGGGCCTCCTTTTTTCTATTTCTTCTATTGGCGTCTTGTTCTTGGTCCGGGCGCCGAACCGCATGGGTCGGCACCGGAGTCACGCCGGAATGCCGCGCGCGGCATCCACCATTGCCACAAGGTGGTCGCCTCGGGGGACATGCACAAGGGGCGGATGATCACCGAACTCATTCGCTTGCGGCGCCCAGGCGCGCAGCAGCAGGGGCGTCAGGCCGCAGGCATGCGCACAGAGCATGTCTGTCGGGCTGTCACCGACGAACCAGATGGAGGCATCGGGCAGCGTCCCGGCAGCGCCGGGGGCCGACTCCAGTGCCAGCGCCACGGCCTCCGGCGCCGGTTTATCATGCGCAGCGTCGCCCGCGCCAACGACGGCGAAGAACAGATCGCGCCAGCCCAGGGCATCGATCTCGCGTCGCAACAGGGCACCGGACTTGTTGCTGACCAGGCCCATCGGCACGCCGCGCGCCCGCAGGTCGTGTAACATTGGCTCGATGCCATCCAGAACCGCCAGCATGTCCAGGTGGACGGCCTGGAATTCCGACAGGAACAGGTCGCGGGCCTCCTGCCAGCGGTCGCCGAACATCTCGGGAAAGGTATCCCGCATGGAACGGCCAATGCGCCGGCGGGTTTCGTCCATGGTCCAGGTCGGCTGCCCCATGCGGGCCATCAGTATGTTGACCACGCGATGGATACAGGGCCAGGAATCGATCAGGGTATTGTCCCAGTCGAACAGCACCGCGGAGGGGGCCGGTAGCGAAACGCCACCGACCGGCGGGACCGCTGCGGCCGTCACCACAGCCACTCTCCCGCGCCGGGTCCGCGCATGTGGTCGAGATAGAGCGCCCGCAGCCGGCGCGAGACACTGCCGGGTTGGCCGTTGGCGACCGGCGCGTCATCGATGGCCACAACCGGCAACGCCAGCGAGGTCGTGCTGGAAAGGAACGCCTCGCGCGCGGCCTTGGCCTCAGCCACCGAGAACACGCGCTCCTCCACCGGAAGTCCCGCCCTGGACGCCAGCATCAGAAGCGTGCGGCGGGTGACACCGGCCAGGATGTCCTCGCCCAGCGGGCGCGTCACCAGGGCGCCGTCCCGGGTGACGATCCAGGCGTTGGTCGAACTGCCCTCGGTCACCAGGCCGTCGCCGTCCACCTGCCAGGCCTCGTAGGCGTCCGCCTCGCGCGCCTGTTGCTTGGCCAGGACGTTGGGCAGAAGCGAAACGGATTTGATGTCGCGCCGACGCCAGCGCAGGTCGGGCACCGTGATGACGCGCACACCGGCTTCCACCACCGCCGCCGACGGCCCCAGGCCGGGGCGCGCCGTGACGATCAGGGAAGGCTCCACGTGGTCCGGCGGGAACGGATGGTCGCGGCGCCAGGCGCCCCGGTTGACCTGGACGTAAAGAATGCCGTCACCGACCGCGTTGCGGCGCGCCACCTCGCGCATGACCACGCACAGGGACCGCGCCGGCATCGGCATCGCGATACGCAACTCCGCCAGGGACCGGCCCAGCCGGTCCAGATGCGCGGCCAGATCCACTGGCCGCCCATCGGCCAGCGCGATGACCTCGTAGATGCCGTCCGAAAACTGCAGGCCGCGGTCCTCGATGTGAACGGCGGCCTGGGAGTGCGGCCAGTAGCGGCCATTGACATAGGCGATGCGGGACATGACTCCTCCAGAAGCGATCCCCGGCAGGGGATCAGAAAAACTCCAGCCGTACGGAGAACATCTTTTCGACCTTCTTGATCGCGCCGGCCGACGCAAACAGAACGACGCGGTCACCGGCTTTCAAGACCGTGGATCCACGCGGACTGATGACCTGCTCGCCGCGCACCACCGCCCCGAGGATCACCCCCGCCGGCAGCTTGACGTCACGCAACGGCTTGCCCACCAGTCCGGAGGTCTCCAGGGCGTCGGCCTCGATCAACTCTCCAAAGCCCTCGTGCAGGGAATGGACGCTATGGATGCGGCCCCGACGCACGTGTTGAAGGATGGTCGAGACGGTCATGGAGCGCGGATTGACCACAACATCCACGCCCAGCGTGGACACCAGCGGATTATAGGAGGCCTTGTTGATCAGCGTAATGGCCCGTTGGCAGCCGTTTCGCTTGGCCAGCAGCGAAGCCAGGATGTTGTTCTCGTCATCATTGGTGACCGCGACCACGGTTTCGGTGTGCTCGACACCGGCTTCCTCCAGGATTTCCTGGTCCAGCACATCCCCGTTGATGACCACGGAGCGGGTCAGCGTCTTGGCCACGAACTCGGCGCGGGCGCGGTCCTGCTCGACCAGCTTGACGGAGACCTGGGGAAAGTCGCGTTCCAGGGTCTGGGCCAGGAACAGCCCGATGTTGCCGCCCCCCAGCACGAGGATTCGGCGTGCCTCCGGTTCCTCGTGACCGAAGGCCGCCAGCGAGCGCGCCTGATGGTCCGTGGCGCAGACGAAATACACGTCATCGCCGGGCAGCATCTGATCGTCGGGCGATGGCACCATGGGGCGGTCCTGGCGCACGATCCCGACCACCACCAGGGCCAGTTCCGGGAACAACACCGCCAGTTGGCGTAACGGCGTGTGGACGACCGGCGTATCCTCGGTACAGCGTACGCCTATCAGCCGCACCTTGTTGTGAGCCAGCGGGATCAGTTCCGTCGCCCCGGGCACACGCAGTCGCCGGATGACCGCCTTGGCGACCTCGATCTCGGGCGAGATCGTAACGTCGATGGGCATGTTCTCGCGGCTGAACAGGTTGGCCCACTCGTCCTGAAGGTAGTCCTGGGCGCGCACGCGCGCGATTTTGGTCGGCACGTGGAACAGGGAATGCGCCACCTGGCAGGCGATCATGTTGACTTCATCCGCGTAGGTGACCGCGATCAGCATTTCCGCGTCGGCGGCCCCGGCGGCATCCAGCACGCTGGGAAAGGAGGCATGCCCGACCAGCGCCTGGACGTCCAGGCTGTCGGCGATGCGACGGATCAGGTCCGGGCGCTGGTCGATGACGGTGACGTCGTTGCCCTCGGACGCCAAATACCGGGCGATGCTGAAGCCGACCTGGCCGGCGCCGCAAACGATGACCTTCATTGCGCAGAGCCCCCGGACGGATCAACGGTCACAATGGACACCAGCGCCGACGACGCGTCATCCCGCCCCGTTCGCGCCGGCCCTGGCCCCGGCCCCGGACGTGGGGTCCGGGGACGCGGCCACGCCGGTCTCGCCGGCAACGGCGGGCGACGAGGCCAGCGGCCCCACCGGATTGCCGGTCGCGGTCACGCCCAGGCTCTTGAGCTTGCGGTGCAGGGCGGAACGCTCCATGCCGACGAACTCGGCCGTGCGCGAGACATTGCCGCCGAATCGGGTCACCTGGGCGAGCAGATAGTCTCGTTCGAACATTTCCCGCGCCTCGCGCAACGGCAGCGTCATGATCTCGGGGGATTTCTCCAGCCGCAACGTGTCCGGCGTGATGGCGCTGATCTCGCCGGGCAACATGTCGGCGCGGATCGGCTCGCCAGCCTCGCCCGGGGCCATGATCAGCAACCAGTCCATGACGTTGCGCAACTGCCGGACATTGCCCGGCCAGTCATAGCCCTGCAACGCCGCCATGGCATCCTCGCCCAGAACCCGCGCCCTGATGCCGGCCGAGTGCGCGGCCTTGTCCATGAAGAAACGCGCCAGAACCGGGATATCGTCGCGCCGTTCGGCCAGCGAGGGCACCTTCAGCGGCACCACGGCAAGGCGGTAGAACAGATCCTCGCGGAACGTGCCCTGCCCGATCTCGTGCTGAAGATCGCGGTGGGACGTGGCGATGACCCGCACGTCCACCGAGATGCGGCGGGTTCCGCCGACATGTTCGAAGGTCTGTTCCTGCAACACGCGCACCAGCTTGCCCTGGGTCTCCAGCGGCATGTCCGAGATTTCGTCAAGCAGCAGGGTGCCGCTGTCGGCCTGTTCGAACAGGCCCACCTTGCGCGGCGAGTCATAGCCGTCGCTGCCGGTCTCGGTCCCGAACAGTTCCAGTTCCATGCGATCGGGCTGCATGGCCGCGCAGTTGACCACCACGAAGGTCTGGGCGGCCCGGCGGCTGCGGGCATGGATCATGCGCGCCACGACCTCCTTGCCGGCCCCGGCCGGGCCGGAGATCAGGACACGAGAGCCGGTGGGCGCGACCTTCATCACGGCGGAGCGCAGTTGCGCGATCTGCGGGCTTTCGCCCACCAGGTCGTCCTGAACGCCGACCTTGATGCGCAACTCCGCGTTTTCCTGCTTCAGCCGCGCAGCCTCTATGGCCCTTTGGACCATCAGCAGCAGGCGGTCCGTCTTGAAGGGCTTTTCGATGAAATCGTAGGCCCCTTTCTTGATGGCGGAGACCGCCGTCTCGATGGTGCCATGACCGCTGATCATCAGAACCGGCAAGGTCGTGTGCTCGCGCAACACTTCCTCAAGCAGTTCCAGGCCGTCCAGGCGGCTGCCTTCAAGCCAGATATCAAGGATGATCAGGCTGGGACGGCGTTGCGCAATGGCCGCCAGCGCGGACTCGCTGTCCATGGCCTCGCGACACGCGTAGCCCTCATCCTCCAGCACACCCGCCACCGCCATGCGGATATCGCGCTCGTCGTCAACGATCAGAATGTCTTGCGCCATGCTCCAGACGACCGGGCGTGCGCCCCGCGTTCCCTGTTGTGCCAGCAAGGCGCGCCGGGCGCCCCTCGCCTCATGATCCCGCTCGACCGGCCTCGGACGACGCCGGGCCGGACCAATGATTGCGCTCGGTGGACGCGCCGTTGCCGCCCGCTAGTGTCGCGCGCGCCGCCGCGTCAGCCTGGTGGGCGCCGCCCTCCGCTTCCTCCGATCGCGGCAGGATCAGGGAAACCAGGGCGCCGCCGGCGTCGCCGTTCTCCAACCGAACGGCCCCGCCGTGATCCTCCATGATCTTCTTGACGATGGCCAGGCCCAGCCCGGTCCCCTTGCCCCGCGTTGTCACGTAGGGTTCCGTCAGGCGCGAGCGATCCCCTTCCGGCAGCCCCTTTCCATTGTCCGCGACCTCGATCACGACCGATGAGGCTCCCTCGACCACACGCACGGTCACCGTTCCGGGCACCTGGCACGCTTGATCCTTTTCCTTTTCCAGCCGCCCGTCAATCCCCTCCACCGCGTTCTTCAGCAGGTTGGTCAGGGCCTGCGAGATCTGGCGCATGTCGCAGCGCACCTGAACCGGGTGGTCCGGCAGTTCGGTCCAAAACGTGATGGCCTGATACGCGGTGCGTTGCAGGACGACTGCCTCAGAGACCAGGGTATCGAGCCGCTCCATCTGGAACTGCGGCGCCGGCATTCGGGCAAAGGCCGAGAATTCGTCCACCATGTGTCCGATATCGCCAACGTGGCGGACGATGGTGTCCGTGCACTGAACGAAGGTTTCCTGGTCGTCGGTCAACTGTCTCAGATAGCGCCGTTTCAGGCGCTCCGCCGACAACTGTATGGGAGTCAGGGGATTTTTGATTTCGTGGGCGATGCGTCGGGCCACGTCCGCCCATGCCGCCTTGCGCTGGGCGCTTTGCAGTTCGGTGATGTCGTCAAAGGTCAGCACGAACCCCAGGATGTTGCGCTCGGCGTCACGCTCGGCGCTCAGCCGCACCAGCAGGGTCTGGGCGCGATCCTCATGCACATAGCCAACCTCGGCCTGCACCGGGCGATCCGGTCGCGCCTGACCGCGGGCCAGCAGTTCCTGGAAGTCCGGCAGCAGGGGGTCCAGCGACCGACCGGTCCAGCTTTCCAGCGGCTCTCCAAGCAACTCGCTGGCCGAGCGGTTGGCAAGCGTCACATGTCCGGCCGGGTCGAGCGCGATGACCCCGGCCGAAACGCCGGACAGCACCGTTTCGGTGAAACGCCGGCGTTCGTCAAGCTCTCGGTTCGCCGACATCAAGCTGCGCTGCTGGGCCTCGATCTGGGCCGTCATGCGGTTGAAGGCGCGCGACAGCGAGGCCATCTCGTCGCTGGCCGCGATCTCCTTCACGCGGACCCGAAGGTTGCCTTGGCGCACGCGGTCCGAGGCGTCGATCAGGGCCATGATCGGCCGCGCCAGGCGGGACGCGATGGTCAGGCCGACCGCCACCGCCGCCAGCAGCAGCAGCACCGAGACCATGACGAAGATCATGGTCAGGGTCAGTTCATAGTCGGACCGACGCCCCTCCAGTTCACGATACTGATCGACCGCCTTTTCGGTGCGCTCGATCGCCGCCAGAACCTGAGGATCGACAAAGCGCCCGACGTACAGATACAGCGGCTGGACCGTATCCAGCCGCACCAGCCCACGCACACGGTCCTCGTTGCCGCCCGTCAGCAGGGCGACGCTGCCGGAATCGGCGCGCTCCAGGGCCCAGAAGGGGACCTGCTCGAACTGCAGCGAAAAGGTGTAGCCAGCCCGCGCCAGCACGTCCCCATCCTTGTCGAAGATAACGGCCTCGGTCAGGTTGCGGACCGCCGACTGTGCCTTCAGCACCTGATCCAGCCGCTGCTGGTCCTCGCTGAAGCGCAGCCAGTTCCGGTTCAGGTTGTTGGCGATGGCCAGCACATCCCCGGCGATCGCCTGCTGGTGCTCGACCAGATAGGCCTTGGCAACCTCGCGCGACTCCTCAAGCGCGGTGGCCACTCGGCTGGAGAACCAGCCCTGAACACCGACATGGAAGACCAGCACCGAAAACACCGCCGTCAGGATCGCCGGCGTGACCGCCACCACGCCGAACAGCACCACCAGCCGCACATGCAGCCGCGACCCCGCCCCGCCGCTGCGCCGCGCGGTCCAGATCTTGACCACCCGCCGGGCCACCAGAACACCCAGCGCCAGCATCAGCGCCAGATTCACGTTCAGGATGACAAGCATGATGGCCGGGTCCGTGACCGTCGGCCCCAGGCCGGTCATGGCCGCGAACGAGAGCCCGACCGAGACCGCAGCCAGGGCCGCCAGCACCAGGGTCAGCACCCTGAACAGATGAACCCGCCGAGCCCACAGCGCCATGCGGACCAGGCGCCGCTTGCGTAACGCGGTGCGACGCCGGCCGGTCATGGCGCCACGGCCCGACGGCTGACGTGGGCGCTAACGCAAACCACGAATCACCTGGATGTCGAGGTCGCGGATCTTCTTGCGCAGCGTGTTGCGGTTCAGCCCCAGAAGCTGGGCCGCGCGGATCTGGTTGCCCTTGGTGGCCTCAAGGGACAGGGTGACCAGGGGCCGCTCCACCTCCCGCAGGACGCGATCATACAGCCCGGCCGCCGGCAGCGCTTCGGCATGGGCAGAGAAGTACTCGCGCAGGTGACGTTCGACCAGGGCGCTCAGTCCCTCGCCGCTTGACCCGGTGGCGGCCCGGGCCGGCGGAGCCGCCGCCAATTCGGCTTCGATCACGTCCAGGCCGATGGACTCCTGCGCATACAACGCCGCCAGACGCCGGATCAGGTTCTCAAGCTCGCGCACGTTGCCGGGCCAGCGGTGACGCTTGAGCCGCTCCATCGCCGGGCCGTCCAGGCGCTTTTGGGGCAAGCCCTCCGCCGCCACCTGGCAGAGAAAATGACGGGTCAGGGCCGGAATATCCTCCACCCGCTCACGCAAGGGCGGCAGGCGGATCGGCACCACGTTGAGCCGGTAGAACAGGTCCTCGCGGAACAGGCCCTGGCGGATCTGCTGCGTCAGGTCACGATGGGTGGCGGCCACGATGCGGACGTTCGCGCGCATGGCGGTGCGCCCGCCGACTGCGGTGAACTCGTTTTCCTGTAGCACCCGCAACAGCCGGGTCTGCGCTTCTGCCGGCATGTCGCCGATCTCGTCAAGGAACAGGGTACCGCCGTCGGCCTGCTCGAAGCGACCAACGCCGCGCGTGGTGGCGCCCGTAAACGCGCCCTTCTCGTGGCCGAACAGTTCCGATTCGATCAACTCGCGGGGAATCGCGGCCATGTTGACGGCCACGAACGGCCCGTTGCGGCGCTTGCCGTAATCATGCAGCGCGCGCGCCACCAGTTCCTTGCCGGTGCCGGACTCGCCATTGATCATGACCGTCAGGTCGGTGTTCATCAGCCGCGCGAGGGTCCGGTAGATGTCCTGCATCGCCGGCGAGCGGCCGATCAGCGGCAGGCCGTCTTCCTCGCCCGGGCCGTCCGGATCGGCAGACACGGCCGGAGCCGCAGCGGCCGACATGGCGCGCCGCACCACGTTGACCAGCTCCGTCAGGTCGAACGGCTTGGGCAGATACTCGAACGCGCCGCGCTCGGCCGCCTTGACGGCGGTCAGAAGAGTGTTCTGGGCGCTCATGACGATGATGCGAAGGTCCGGCCGTATTTTTTTGATGCGCGGGATCAGGTCGAGCCCGTTCTCGTCCGGCATCACGACATCGGTAATGACCAGGTCGCCGGCCCCGTCCGAGATCCAGGTCCACAGCGTCGCCGCCGTGCCGGTGGTTCGCACCTCGTACCCGGCGCGCCCCAACGCCTGGCTCAACACCGTGCGGATGGCGCGGTCGTCGTCGGCGATCAAGACGGTCTGCCCCTGGCCGGGCACACTGTCCAGCAGCGCGCCCGCGCGCGGCTCCCCAGACAAAGACGAGTCGGGCGGAGGGTCCATCATACCCCGTGCTCCTTGCCTGCGGTGATGCCGCCCGGCACCATGGGCAGGATCACCCGAAAAACCGTACGCCGGGGCTGGGTGTCGAACTCCACGATGCCGCCATGGTCGGTGACGATCTTGGCCACCAGGGGCAGGCCCAGTCCGTTGCCCGAGGGCTTGTTGCTGACGAACGGCTCGAACAGATGGCCGCGGATGTCCTCCGGGATGCCGGGGCCATTGTCGCGCACGGTCACCAGAAGCGGCAGGTCGAGCCGGTCGGAGGTGCCCGGCGCAGCCAGGCGCAAGCCGTGCTGATAGGCTGTGCTGAGCACGATCTCGCCGCCGTCTTGCGGCACCGCCTCGGCGGCGTTCTTGAGCAGGTTCAGGAACACCTGAACAAGCTGATCCCGGTTGCCGTGGACCGGCGGCAGGGACGGATCATAGGACTCCACGATCCGAACGCCTTTGGCGAAACCGTTTTCCGCTACCCTCTTAACGTGCTCCAGCACCTGATGGATGTTCACCGGCTCGCGCCGCAAGGTACCGCCGTCGGCGAACACGTCCATGCGATCGACCAGCGCCACCACCCGGTCCGTCTCGTCACGGATCAACTGGGTCAGCACGCGATCGGCCTGGTCAACGCTCTGTTCAAGAAGCTGCGCCGCACCCCGAATGCCCGACAGCGGATTCTTGACCTCGTGCGCCAGCAACCGCGCCATCGCCGTAACCGAGCGGGCCGCGCCCCGGGACAGCATCTGCTGACCGATGCGCAGGGCCTTGGATTGCTCCTGGAACTGCACCGTCAGCCAGCCCGGTTTCTCGATATAGGGCGAGACCTGAATGGTCATGATACGCGGCCCGGTGCGCGGCGTGTCCAGTTCGACCTCGTATTCCGAAACCGGGCTCACGTCGCGGCGCGCTTGCTGGACCAGAAGAAACGTCTGGCCGTCGCGCGGCACCAGATCATCCAGCGCCATGCCGGTCAGGTGTCCGGCGCTGCTGTCGAACAGCAATTCGCCGGCGGCATTGACGAAAACGATATGGTCGCTTTCGTCGATCAGCACGACGGCGGCCGTGATGGTATTCAGGACCGCCAGGGCATCGACGCGGCCATCCCTGTCGATGCCGCCGGGAACCCCGGATCTGAGCCCGCGCCCGCCACCGACGACCTTGAGGGGGCGGCTCATCACGCGGCCCTTTCCAACGCGGGACCCGGCGATGCCGGCACGGCCAGGATCGCGTCGCGCCAGACAGCATCAAGGCAGACCCGCGCCCGGTCCGGATCGGTCTCAAGATTGAAGGCGCGCCGGAATGCGGTCGCGCCTGGCAGCCCATGCGTGGCCCAGGCCATGTGCTTGCGCGCCAGCCGCAGACCGCGATAGGCGCCGTGGTGGGAGACCAGGGCTTCGAAGTGCTCCATGGCCACCCGGGCGCGCGTCTCCAGGCCGGGCTCCGGCGGCTCCCGCGTGGCGCCGGATGCCAGCGCGCCGCCGATCAGGCCGGGCAGCCAGGGGCGGCCCTGGGCGGCGCGGCCAATCATGACACCGTCGCAGCCCGACAGCGCCATCAGGCGACGGGCCTCGGCCAGCGAGCCGACATCGCCGTTGCCGATAACCGGAATCGAGACCGACGCCTTGACCTCACCGATGAAGGCCCAGTCCGCGCGGCCTGAATACATCTGATCGCGCGTGCGGCCATGCACCGTGATGGCGCTGGCGCCCAGATCCTCGGCCACGCGCGCAAGATCGGGGGCATTGCGGTGGTCGGCGTTCCAGCCGGCCCGCATCTTGACCGTGACCGGCACCGGCACGGCGCGCACCACGGCGGCGATGATGGCGGCGGCCAGTGCGGGTTCGCGCATCAGGGCGGAGCCGGCCATCCCCTTGACCACCTTCTTGACCGGGCAGCCC
>CAYFTQ010000043.1:0-11288 GCA_964346035.1 uncultured Roseospira sp.
GGGGCCGGCGCGTGCGCGGGTCCGCGACAGGCTGCGCGCGGCAGGGGTGCCGACATGACGAAGCTGGCCGCACCCCGGTCGGCCAGGGTCTGCCTGGTCACGACGGAGTTCGCTGGTCCCCAGCGCAACGGCGGTATCGCCGTCATGCTTTCGGCCCTGGCGGAACTGCTGGTGGCCGAGGGTCATGATGTCACCGTTCTGTGCCTGAACGGGACGCGGGTCATGCGGGGATCGTTCGACCACTGGCGAACGGTCTGGGGCCGGCGCGGTGTGCGGCTGGAGCCCATGCCCGCCGTCGGAAGCGACCCCGGCAGCGCCCCCATGGCGGGAGTCTGGGCGCGCGCCACGCTGGCGCGCCGCTGGCATGTCCTGGCCTGGCTGGAGGCGCGTGCCTTTGATCTGGCGCACTTCAATGACTGGGGCGGCGAGGCGCTGCTGTGCGCCACCGCGCGGGCGCAGGGGCTGGCCCTGGCGCGAACCCGGCTGGTGCTGGGCTTGCATGGGGCATCGGACTGGACGGCGCGGGCCGGCGATCGTCCGCCGGCCGGGCTGGAGGGCCTGCTCCAGATGGAGATGGAGCGGGCGGCTCCCGCGCGCGTGGATGCGGTCTGGGCGCCGGGCCGGTTCATGCCGATCTGGCTGGCCGGGCAGGGGGCACCGGTGCCGGATGTTCGCGTTATGCCCCAGCTCATGCCGGATCCGGGGCCGGCCTTGCCGGACACGGTGGCGGCGTCGACGCCGATCCGAGAAATCGTGCTGTTCGGGCGACTGGAGGACCGCAAGGGGGTCGGTCTTCTGCTGGATGCCCTGGACCGGCTCGCCGCAGGGCCGCGCGCCGCAACGCTCGACCGGGCGCTTTTTCTCGGTCGGGCGGGCACGGTCGCCGGCCGGCCGGCCGGGGCGGTGGTGCTGGGGCGGGCATCGGCGTGGCCGTGGCGAACCGAAATTCTGGATGATCGCGACCGGGACGAGGCCCTCGCGGTCCTGCGCGTTCCGGGGCGGCTGGCGCTGGTGCTGGCGCCGATGGAGAATTGTCCGCTGACCCTGCTGGAGTGCCTGGCACTGGGCGTGCCCGTGCTGGCCAGTGACAGCGGCGGTATTCCGGATCTGATCGACCCGGTGGACCACGGCCGCGTGCTGGTCCCGCATGACGCCGGTGTCCTGGCCGAGCGTCTGGGCGGCTTGCTCGGGCAGCCGGTCGGGGCGGCCCGAGCGGCCTGGGGACCGGGGCGGGATGGCTGGCGCGCGGCCCGGGCCGTCTGGCGGGACTGGCATCGTGATGTCCTGCTGGTGCCGCAGTCGGTGGCGCCGACCGCGTGGCGAGGCGGCGGACCGCTGCCCCAGCCCATGCGGGCGCCGGACGGGCGTGCCTGCTCGGGCTGGGCGGCCGCGCTGAGGGCCGGCGGGACGGCTCCGGTGTGCTTGCTGTCGGACTCGGATCGCCTGCTGCCAGACGCGCTGGAGACCCTGGCAGACGTGCTGGCGCGCACCGGGGCCGACCTGCTCAGTCCCGGCTGGCGCGAGGGCGACCGGGGCGACGCGGGAGATACCGCCGGCATGGGCCGCGCGTGCCTGTGCCTTGACGACGTGCCGGTCAGCGCCTGCCTGGGGAACATGGTGGCCGGCCCGGGCCTGGTTCTGGGGTCGCGCGCCCGCGCCGTCGCCGCCCGCGATTGGGATCCGGACAGCGGCCTTTGGGGCCTTGTCGCGGTCTGTGTGGCGAACGGCTGCCGGCATCGCGCCGTGCCGGCCGTGCTGGTGGCGCGGCCCGATCCCTGGCATGACCCGCCGGCGGCCCGGGCGCGCGCGCCGGCGCTTTGGGCGGCGCTGTTGACGGCCCGGGATACTGCCCGTCTGGCCCGTGTCGGGGCTGCCTTGGTGGTGGGTTTCGGGGGTCCCCGGGGCAGCATCAGCGCGCCGGCGCGGGCCGTCCTGCGGCGCGACCGGCGGCGGGCACGCGCCCTGTGGCAATCCTGGCCCTGGCGCTGGAGCCGCCCGTTGCGGAATCGGGCCCGGCGCCGCCGGGGCGAGGCCCTGGAACCCGTGGAACCGCCACCCCTGCAGGCTCCCGGCGAGGCCAGCCAGGTGCTGTGGGGCATACTGGTGTCGCGCTCCTGGATCCTGATGACCGGTCCGCGCCTGATGGCCGGCCTTTGGCGTCTGGTGCGTCGCGGCCGCTGCCGCTGCCGTGCCGGGGTGAAGCCGCTTACGGGCGCCCGGGGACGAACGACGGACGCATGATTTTTGCGGTGTGGGCCGCGCGAAACGCATTACTGCCTGGAATCCGGGTGCCCCGAGGGCCGGCAAGGGGAGGACTGCGCCGACGACGGCGGCGCGTTTGTCGGACCACCACTGAGACCTCCCCAGCACGAGAGCCGGGGCCGGCCGCAGCGGCCCGACCCTCCGGGCGACGGGCCTCGCGTTGGTGGAGAATCGGGGTTAGCGTCGGGGCATGGCGGTGATGGCTTTGCCGGCCAAGGTTCTGTCACGGCCAGCCCGGCCAGCCCGGCGCAGGGGCGGCCGGGATACAGCAGGGAAACCGGCATGGCTGAACCAACGCCTTCCGATCCCAAGTCGCCCGGACTCGATCGGGTGCTGGTGGTGGACGATGACACTGCCGTTCGCGGGCTGGTCCAGATCGCGCTGGGCGACCTTGGCGGCCTGTCCGTCCTGGCCTGCGGCAGTGGCGCCGAGGCCAGGTCCCGGGTCCCGGCGTTCCAGCCCGACCTGATGGTCCTGGACATGCAGTTGCCGGACATCGATGGTCCGGGGCTGGCCGCTTGGGTGCGCGCGCTGCCGGGGCTGGAGGACACGCCGTCCGTTCTGCTGACCGGCCGTCCCGAGGCAGTCCAGCGGCTGGTTGATCCCGACGGGGCGGTCGTGGCGGTGTTGGGAAAGCCGTTCGATCCCATCGGGCTGGCGGACGCGCTGCGGGCCATCTGGGCGGTTCACCGGGAGCGCTGTCTGGACAGAAGGGGTCGCGCCTGACACCGTGGCCCTATGGCTGGTGTCGGCCGGTATCATCAGGGGCTTGATGGGGGGTCACGATGAGCGACGATGCCCGACGAAACCGCGCCCATTCGGCCATGCGCGAGAGCCTGCGCGATTTTCCCGACCAGACGCGCGCGCGGATCGAGGCACTGGCCGTGCTTCTGGACGACACCGAGGCATGGCGGCTCGCGCCGACATCGCTGGTGGACGCGACGGCCCTGGCGCACAGGCTGGCCGGGTCCGCCGCCACGATGGGTTATCCGGACGCCGGGCGTCTGGCGGCAGCGCTGGAAATCCTGTTGGTCGAGGTGGCCGAGCAGCCGACGGCCGCGAACCCCGCCGTTGTGAGCGATCAGATCGCTTTGCTGCTGCGGCGGTTGCGGACGGCCGGCGCGCGCATGACCGCCGAGGGCTCGACCGTGCTGTCGGCGATGACCGAAACCGGGTCGGGGGAACCCGACCCGGCCGCGCCGCCGACCCTGTTGCTGGTTGGTGCCCTGCCCGAGGATCCCTGGGCGTCTTCCATGCGCGGCCTTGAGGCGTACGGCTGGCGGGTCGCCAAGCAACCCGATGCTATCGCGCTGGAGGCCACGGACGAAAAGGCCGCCGCTGCTCCCGATGCCGTGGTCATCGACCGCGATACCGTGCCGGAGGGCCTCGCGCTGGGGCGCCGGTGGTGCAGCCGGGGCGGCCCATGGGCGGGCGTGCCCTGGTATCTGGCCCAGGCCGAGCCCGGCATGGAGGCGCGCATGGAGGCGGCGGCGTCGGGCTGCGCGGGCGTGCTGGGCAAGCCCGTCAGCGCCGAGACTCTCGTGGACCATGTCGCGGCCGTCCAAGCCGCCCGCACCGAGGAGACCGCCCGGGCGGTGCTGCTGGACGGCGACCCGGTGCTGGCCCCGGTGACCCGGTTTCTTCTCGATTCCGCCGGCCTGACCGTGGAGACTGTCAGCGCTCCCGGCGCGGTGCTGCGGGCGTTGTCGGACGGTGCCGTCGATGTCCTGGTTCTGGTGGAGCGCGCGGGTGGGCGTGGCGCCGCCGACCTGGCCACGGCCATCCGTCAGGACCCGACGTTTGATGGGCCGGGCCTGGTGCTGGTGTTGCCGGAAGCCGACACGGACCCGGTGGTTCTGGCGCTGGCGCGCGGTGGCGACCTGGTTCTTGAGGGGCCGGTGGACCCGGACCTGATGCCGGCGATGGTGGCCGGGCAGGCCAGCCGGGCGCTGGGCCGGCGCCGGCGGGCGGCCTGCGAGGGGCGCGGCCCGGTGCTGCTGGCCGCCGGGCTGGCGGCTCGCCTGGAGCGGGCCCTGGGCCGCGCGCGCGCCCTTCATTTGCCGTTGACCGTGGGCTGGATGTCGCTTGAGGAGGCCGGCGCGGCCGGTGCGGACGCCGAGTCGATCCTGGTTCGGCGCCTTGGCCAGACACTGCGCGCGTCCGATGTTCTGGGGCGCGGCCCGGCGGCGGGGCTGGCGGCGGTGCTGCCATCCTCCGGCGAGGATGCGGCGCGCGCGCGACTGCGCCCGGCGCTGGAGGCGATGTCATGCCTCAGCCCGGGATGCGGGCTGGTGCTCGGACTGGCGGTGCCGGCGACACCTGACGAGACCGCGGCCGCCCTGTTGGCGCGCGCCCGGCGGGCGGCGGCCCCGATCTAGCTCACCACCTTCTTTGCCCAGCCCGAGCGCCGTGATCGGGTCGCGTCGGGCGGCTCCCGGCCTGTCGGGAGGACGTCCGTCGTCATGGCCCGGGTGTCGGTGTGACGGGAAAACCGGGCTGGTCCGGGCGCGGCTGGCGCGCCGCCGGCCACAACCAGGCGGCGCCGCGCACGCCACTTGAATCGCCGTGAACGGGCGGGCGCAGCCGGGTTTCGACCGTGTCCGAGAACACCCAGCGCGGCCACAGGGCGGGCACCGTGTCGTACAGGTGGGCCATGTTGGACAGGCCGCCGCCCAGCACGATGACGTCCGGGTCCAGGGTGTTGATGAGCGTGGCCGTACCCCGGGCCAGGCGGTCCTGGTGACGCGCCAGGCAGCGCCGCGCCAGGGGCTCACCTGCGCGCGCGCGTGCCTCGACCATGGCGGCGTCGGCGTTGGCGCCGGTGACGTCGCCGCCGGCGCGCGCGTAGTCCGCCGTCAGGCCCGGTCCGCTCAGAAAGGTTTCGAGGCAGCCGTTCCGACCGCAGTAACAGGCCGGACCGGGTCGTTCGTGATCCAGGGGCCAGGGCAGAGGATTATGGCCCCATTCCCCGCCTATCGCATTGGGGCCGCTGATGACCCGTCCATGTGCCACAAGCCCGCCGCCAACGCCGGTGCCAAGGATGATTCCGAAGACGACCGGCGCCCCGGACCCGGCGCCATCCGTGGCCTCGGACAGGGCGAAGCAGTCGGCATCATTGGCCAGCCGCGCCGGGCGCTTCAGGGCGGCTTCAAGGTCGCGATGCAGCGGTTTGCCGATCAGCCATGTCGAATTGGCGTTCTTGACCAGATGCGTGGCCGGCGACACCGTGCCGGGAATGCCCATCCCGACGCTACCCACGGCGCCGGCGGCTTGTTCCAGCGCTGCCACCAGATCGGCGACCGCGCGCACGGTGGCGGTATAATCCCCACGCGGCGAGGCCACCCGCAGGCGGGCCCGTTCGCTGCCATCGCCGTCCAGCGCGATGCCTTCGATCTTGGTGCCGCCCAGGTCTATGCCCAGACGCAGGGATGACAGGCCGGCGGATGGCGGAACCGGAGGCATGGCGGCGTTCACGGTCGGCGAGCGGTGGCTGTGGCGCAGACGGCTGAGGGCGCGGACGGCTTGCGCGCGCGCAGTCGGCAGGATAACACGCTTCCATGACAACGCCATCCCAGCGTAGCCGGCGCGACGCCCCCGTTGCCGACAGTGCCGGACTTGATCCGTGTACGGTGGACCCGCCTCCGCCCGGCCGAGCCCGGCCGGTGGCGCCCGGCGTCTGGTGGCTGCGCATGCCGCTGCCGTTCGCGCTTGATCATGTCAACCTCTGGGCTCTGGAGGACGGCGACGGCTGGACCCTGGTCGATAGCGGTATCGCGACCGACGAGACCCGGACCCTGTGGCGGACGCTGCTGACCGGGGACCTGGCGGGGCGGCCGGTCCGCAGGCTGGTATGCACCCATTTCCACCCCGACCACATGGGCCTGTCCGGCTGGTTGTGCGATCACCTGAAGGTGCCGCTGTGGGCGCCGTTGGCGGAGTGGGCCTTCGGGCGCCAATTGGCAGCGTTGTCGGACGCCGAGTTCGCCGGGCTGTCCCATGCGTTCCATCAGCGGGCCGGCTGTGACGACTCCCTGCTGTCCAAGGTGTCGGCGCGCGGCAATGTTTATCGGCGCCGTGTCGTGGACCATCCACTCTCGCTCACCCGCCTGCGGCCGGATCAGGCGATCACCATCGACGGGCGCGCCTGGCGGGTTGTGATCGGCCACGGCCACAGCCCCGAGCATGCCGGGCTGTGGTGTCCCGAGGCACGGGTGCTGATTTCCGGTGATCAGGTGCTGCCCCGGATCAGCCCGAACGTGAGCGTGTGGCCGACGGAGCCGAACGAGGACCCCCTGAGCCTGTTCCTGGACAGCCTGAAGGCCTGGCGCGCGCGGGTGCCGGATGACGTGTTGGTGCTGCCGTCGCACGGGCCGCCGTTTACGGGCCTGCATGCCCGCATTGAAAGCCTGTTGCGTCACCATGACAGCCGCCTTGACGAGACGGCGGCACTGTGTCGCGATGGCGCGCGTGCGGCGTTCGACCTGGTGGCGTGCCTGTTCCGGCGACCGCTTGATGACCATCAGGTATTCTTCGCGATCGGCGAGACACTGGCCCACCTGCACCACCTGGCGGATCGGGAACGCCTGCGGGTCCTGGCGCCGGACGGGCTGGGTGTGGTCCGCTTCCGGGCGCCATGAAGCCGGGCCGGGAACCGCAAACGGGCGTGCGCGCGGTTGTTGGCCGGCGGCCCGGGGGCAGGTAAAAGGAAGGCTGTAAGGGAAAGAAACGCGGCGTTCGGCTGACGGACGCCCGTGGCCGGGGGAAGCAGGCATGCAGGACGGTGACGCGACGAGCCGGCGGTTCCGGTTGATCACGCGGGCGGACTTCGACGGTATCGTCTCGGCGGTGCTGCTGCGCGAACGCGACATGATCGACGATATCCTGTTCGCCCAGCCCAACGACATGCAGGCCGGGCGGGTGCCTGTCACCGGCGATGACATCACCTCGAACCTGCCGTTCGTGCCGGGCGTCCACCTGGCGTTCGACCACCATGTCTCGGAGGTGACCCGCGTCGGGCCGCGCGACGATCTGATCATCGACGGTGCGGCGCCCTCGGCCGCGCGGGTGATCTACGACTACTACGGCGGCAAGACCGGGTTCCCCGAAATCAGCACCGAGATGATGGCCGCCGTCGATAAGGCCGACATGGCGGATTACGATGAAATGGACATCCTGGCGCCCGATCGCTGGACAATGTTGAACTTCGTTGTTGATCCCCGTACTGGCCTTCATCGGTTCGCGAACTTTGCTGTTTCCAATGAACAGTTGATGCGTGACCTTACTGTTTATTGCCGGCGCCATTCCATCGAGGAGATCATGCACATCCCGGACGTGGAGGAGCGCGTCCATCTGTATCTGGCCCATAAGGAGCGGGCCGAGCATCAGGTGCGTCGGCACGCGACCGAGCTTGGCCACCTGGCGCGGGTCGATCTGCGCGGCGAGTCCGTGCTGTATGCCTGCAACCGGTTCATGATCTACGCGCTGTTTCCCGGGGCCAGCATCTCGATGGTCCTGAGCGCCGCGCCCCGGTCGGGCATGACGGAGATTGCCGTTGGTCGCTCCATCATCAACCGGACATCCAGGACGGACGTGGGTCACCTGATGCTGGAGCACGGCGGCGGCGGCCACGCGACGGCCGGCACGTGCCAGGTGCCGGAGTCCGAGGTCGAGGCCGTGGTGGCGGCGCTGACCGAACGCATCCTGGCCGACGGCTAAGTCCAGCGCCTGACGGGTCGAGCGCGGCGCGTCCGGCCCGGCGGGGGCGGGGGCCAATTCTGAACAAAGCGGAGTTCCTGATGACCAATGTAGCCGTGGTCGGCGCCCAATGGGGCGACGAAGGCAAGGGCAAGGTGGTGGACTGGCTGTCTGAACGGGCCGATGTCGTGGTCCGGTTCCAGGGCGGACATAACGCCGGCCATACGCTTGTCGTTGATGGCGTCACCTACAAGTTGAGCTTGCTGCCGTCCGGTGTCGTGCGCGGCAAGTTGTCGGTCATCGGCAACGGTGTCGTGATCGACCCCTGGGCGCTGTTCGACGAGATCGACCGGGTGCGCGCACAGGGCGTGGACATTACGCCGGAAACGCTGAGGATCGCCGACAACGCGTGCCTCATCCTGCCCTTGCATGGTGACCTCGACAGGGCGCGCGAGGAGGCCGCCGGGGGCGGGCGCATCGGCACCACCGGGCGCGGCATCGGCCCGGCCTATGAAGACAAGGTGGCGCGCCGCGCGGTGCGGCTGTGTGATCTGGCCGAACCGGATACCTTGCGGTTCAAGATCGACCGTTTGCTGACACATCACAACGCCTTGCGGCACGGCTTGGGCGCTCAACCGCTGGACGGGGACGCGCTGCTGGAATCGCTGATGTCCCTGTCGAAGCGCATGCTGCCCTATGTCGCTCCGGTCTGGCGGCTGCTGGACGAGGCCAGACGGTCCGGTCGTCGTATCCTGTTCGAGGGCGCCCAGGGCGCCATGCTTGATGTCGAGCATGGCACCTATCCCTTCGTGACATCATCGAACACGGTGTCGGGGCAGGCCGCTGCGGGGTCCGGCATGGGGCCGGGCGCGGTCGCGTATGTACTGGGTATCACCAAGGCCTATACCACTCGCGTCGGCAGCGGACCGTTCCCGACCGAACTGCATGACGAAATCGGCGAGCGCCTGGGGCTGCGCGGCAACGAGTTCGGCACCGTCACCGGGCGCCGGCGCCGCTGCGGCTGGTTCGATGCGGTCATGGTGCGCCAGGCGATCAAGGTTGGCGGCATCGACGGCATCGTCCTGACCAAGCTTGACGTCCTGGACGGCATGGAGTCGCTGAACGTCTGTATCGGCTATGAACGCGATGGCCGGCGCCTGGACCACTTTCCGGCCGGCATGGCGGCACAGGCGGAGGTCCGGCCGATCTATGAGACCCTGGAGGGCTGGACCGACAGCACCCGGGGGGCTCGGTCGTGGGCCGAACTGCCGGCGACCGCCATCAAGTATATCCGACGTCTTGAGGAACTGATCGAGGCGCCGGTGGCCATCCTGTCCACAGGACCGGCCCGGGACGAGACCATCCTGGTGCACGACCCCTTCGCGGACTAGCTCCGCGACGATACCGTCCGTGCCTGGTTTCTTTCCGGGGGGCTGTGGCCGCTGCGCAAGGCCACGACGTGCGCGCGACTTCAATCTCGATCGGGACCAAAGATTGCGGCGGCGGGTGTTGTTTGGGCCGGCGCATCGGGCAACCGACGGACCGGATGGTGCCGGCAACGCCGCGTAGCGGTTACAGCGGCCCGGGAACCGGATATGATGACCGGCGGGCAGGGGTGTCGGAGCCGAGCGGGGGCAAGGCAGAAGGACGCGGCAAAACATGGCGAAGGTGCCCGCAGGCCAGCAGGCCGCAGCCGGCGAACCGGCCGGTGACAAGGCGTCGGGAGCCTCGACGTCCCTCAAGGACCGCTACGCGATCTATTATCAGAACCGGTTGCCGGGCCTCGATACCCCCAACGCCACGGCCTATCTGGCCGAGGACAGGCGCCAGCACGGCCGGCCGCTGTTTGCCCTGGTCGTGACCGGGCCGCTACCGGCGCGCGTTCAGGTCATGAAGCAGTTGCGGGGCCTGCGCGCCCCCGCCTTGATGACTTTGATCGAATGGGGTCTGGTGGAGTGGCCGCCGGAGGATGCCGCGCGCGTCGCCCTGGTCTATGAACAGCCGCTGGGCGGTCGCGTCATGGACCGTCTGACGGATACCACGAAGCCGAACACCGATCAGCAGTTCGCCAAGACGGTCCTGCGTCCGCTGGCCCTGACCATGGGCGAATTGAACAACCACGGCGTGCTTCATCGCGCCATCCGGCCGACCAACATGTTCTTCGCCGATGCCGCCGGCAGCCGCATCATGTTGGGGGACTGTGCCTCCGGTCCGCCGGCGATAGACCAGCCGGTGGTCTGCGAGACCATCGAATCAAGTATGTGCCTGCCCGAGGGACGGGGCCTCGGTTCCTACAGCGATGACTTCTATGCCCTGGGTGCCAGCACGGTCATGCTGCTGATCGGTCGTAATCCGGTCGGTGGTGTTTCCGAGACTGAAGTGATCCGGCGCAAGCTCCATCACGGCTCTTATGCCACGCTGGTCAGTGATCAGCGCGTGCCCCTGAACGTGATCGAGGTGCTGCGCGGCCTGTTGGCCGACGATGTCGACCAGCGCTGGGATTTCGAGCAACTCGACCTGTGGTTCAACGGCCGCCGGATGTCGCCGGTCCAGGCCAAGCCGCTCAAGCGCGCGCAACGGGCTTTTGTCTTCCTGAACCAGGAGTACCTGATCCCGCGCCATCTGGCGCACGCCATGGCCTCGAATTGGGACAAGGCGGCGCCGATGGTGATGGAGGGCAAGCTGGAAATCTGGTTGCGCCGGGGCATGGAGGACAACATCCTGGCCGACCAGGTGGCCATGGCCATCCGCAACGCGGCGGCCGGCAGCGGCGCGGCGCGCAAGGGTGTCAATGACGTCGCCCTGGCCAATGTCCTGATCGTGCTCGACCGGCAGGCGCCCATCCGGTACCGGGATTTCCGGGCCCATCTGGACGGCTTTGGCGGGGTGCTCTCGGCGTTGCTGGCGCGCGGCCAGGAAACCCGCCTGGTGCAGGAAGTTCTGCTGCGCGAAGTCCCGAAGATGTGGCTGGGGGCACGCGAGTCGTTTTCGCCCGAGTACATCCAGTTGGACGGCTCGTTCAAGGAGTTGCGGGAGTTCCTCCAGGACGGCGTGACCATCGGCTCCGGCCTGGAGCGGTGCCTGTACGAGTTGAACGAAAGCCAGCACTGCCTGAGCCCGCTGTTGCGCCGCGACATCGTGCTGGACATTCGCGAGGTCCTGCCGGCGCTGGACCGCCTGGGCTCGCGCATGGACGGCAAGACCAGCCCGCTCGACCGCCACCTTGTGGCGTTCATAGCCGCGCGTTTCCCCAAGGACATCCAGCCGCAGTTGGTGGCGCTCAATGAATCCGACCCCAAGCGCGCCACCCTGGGTATGCTCAGCCTTCTGGC
>CAYFTQ010000044.1:0-7397 GCA_964346035.1 uncultured Roseospira sp.
GATGACCACGAGGCCCTGGTGCAAACCCCCGAGGGAGACCGCTTCTGGGCCCAGATCGCCGGCATTACCACGATCCTGGACGGCGAGCCGGCCTATCTGTTGAGCTTCACCGACATTTCGGCGCGCAAGGCGATGGAGGATGAGTTGCGCCGGCTGGCGACCACCGATCCCCTGACCGGAATCTTCAACCGCCGCCACCTGATGGATCAGGGCGAGCGTGAAATACGCCGCGCACGCCGCTACGGCACCGATCTTGCGTTGCTGATCCTGGATATCGACCACTTCAAGCCCATCAACGACCGGTTCGGTCATGCCATCGGCGACGATGCCCTGAAGGCCATGGTTCACCTGTGCCAGGGGCACCTGCGCGAGATTGACGTGATGTGCCGCCTGGGGGGCGAGGAATTCGTTGTCCTGCTGCCCGAGACCTCCGACAGCGCCGCCATGATCGCGGCCGAGCGTCTCCGCGCTGCGATCGAGGCGCACGCAATGACGCTGCCGGATGGGTCGGTCCTGACCTTCACGATCAGCATTGGCCTGACCGCTGCGCGGCAGGAAGACACGTCGCTCGGCGATGTGCTGTCGCGCGCCGACGAGGCGCTGTATTCGGCCAAGGGGGCGGGCCGCAACCAGGTCATGCGCGCCGAGTGACCGGAAACCGGCGCGGCCGGCGCTGCGGCCTTAAGCGTTTCGCGCCAGCCGCCAGAACCGATCCGCCGCCAAGATATCAAGGCGCACGGCCTCGCGCGCCCGGCGCGCCTCGCGATCATTGCCCCAACGCTCGGCCTGCCACAGTTCGTCCATGCGGGACAGCACGAAGCACGCTTCGCCGTCCAGACGGCCACGGAGCACCGCCAGCGCCAGCACCAGGGAGCCGGCGGCCGCAGCGATCGCCTGCCCGGCTGTCAGCGTCCAGTCGTCCAGCGACCGCAGGGCGTTCCCCAGCGCCGCCAGGGCTTCCGGCGACTGGCGTGCGGGCATAAGTCCCTCGGTCACGACGAGGCGGGCCGACAGGCTCGCCTCGGCCCAGTCAAGAACCGGCTGCCACGCGCGCGCCTGTCGGTCGGCCAGGCCAGCGGGCGCCGGAGCCCGGTAACACAGGACATCGGCCTCGGCGTACGTCAGCAGGGCCTCGATAAGGGCGCTGCGCCCTGGCGCGACCCGCTCCAGGGTCGTGTTGGCCAGACGTGTCAGGGGCATGGCATCCGGCCGGATGGTCTCGCCCTGGGCCTGCCACTCGGCTGCGATTTCCCGGGCCAGGGGCGCCGACGGCAGGCGCAGCAGGCCCCGTCCGGGCGCACGCGCCGGACGGCCGTCCAGAAGCACGGCGTAGCCGTCTCCGTCCGGACTGGGGCCGGCCTCGGCGTGACGATAAAAGCGCCGCGTTCGGGGATCGGCTTCCGGGGTGTCCTGGAGGCGTGCGTCCGTCAAGCTCGGTGGCGAGGACTCGCTGTTCGGCATGCCGGCTCCGCGTGCGATGGGATGTGCCCCTTCGGCTAGCACGGTGGCGGGGGCCAGGAAAAGGGCGGACTAGTCGCCGAACAGGCCGCCCAACCCCTTCTGGATGGCATCGCCGACCGAGGGTTGGGCCGCGCCGCCGCCGTCGCCGCCGCCGCCGTCAGTTGGAGCCGTGGCCTCCGTGCCATCGCCCGTGCCATCGCCCGTGCCATTGGTCGTGCCGGACCCACCACCCAGCATACCGCCGACCAGCCCGCCCACGGCCTCGTCCAAGGCCCGGCTGGCGTCCTCGGCGGCACCTTCGGCCGCGTCCTGAAGGTTGCTTCCGATGTCTGCGCCGGTCGCGCGATCGGCCTCGCCGGCGCCCTCGGCCGTGCCGATCTCGCCGGGGTCTTTCTCGCCAAGGGCAACGAGGCAGGGTTCCATCTCGCCGTCGTCCCCCGTGCCCAGCAGGCTGCCCGCCAAGCTTTCGCCCAGCAGCGACAGACCGCCGGTGGCGACGGCGCCGGCGGCGCTGGCGGCGGTCTTCAGGCCGGTTCGCAGAGCCGCCTCCGGGTCCATCTCAAGGCGAGGACTGGCAAACGATCCGGTGACGGCGAAGATCTCCACGATCTTTCCCAGACCGGTTTCAACGCCGATGCCGGGCCTTGGCCGCGGTGCGATCTTCAGGTTCAGCCGTTCGGCCCCGAGGTCAAAGGCTCCGCCGCCGCCGACCACCATGCGATTGGTCTCAACGGCCAGGCCGTGGTCGTTGGCCAGCACGCCGTTCGTGGCGGTCATGTTGAAGACCAGGCATTGGACCGGCGTGGTCGGCTCGCGCTCGGAGAACGGATTGACGGTATCGCCAATCTGCGTCAGCAGGTCGCCGCCGGCCCAGTCGACGGCGCCATTGTTGATGTTGGCGTCGGTCGTGTGGACAAGAACACCGCCGTTCAGGGTGGCGGCAATCTGGCGCAGCGTGGCGCCGTGGCCGCGCAGTGCGAGGCGTAGCGTGGTGGGGCCGCCCTGAATGGCATCGGCGTTGCCAAGGCTGGCCGCCAGATCGCCAAGCACGATGCCGTCCCCCGACAGGTCAAGGGCCACGGAGGCCGCATCGCCGCCGGTCGGCTCCAGCACCGCCGTCCCGTTCAGCGATCCGCCGGCAACCCTGGCCGCGAGCGGGTTCAGCGCCAGGGTGCCCCCCGCAAGTGTGACGCCGAGGTCAAGGTTGGCCATCTCGGTCCCACCCGGCAGGACGGCCTTGTCCACGGTAATCCGGACGTCGGCGTCCGCGATCCGGAGCGCGTGCAGTGGCAGCGGTGTATCCGGAATCACCCGTCCTTCGGTGTCGCTCTGGCCGCCGCCGCCGCCGCCGGACCCGGCCAGTTCGTTCAGGTCCAGCAGCGACGCCGAGACCTGCCCCAGCACGGCCGGACGCGGCTCGCCCAGGAAGACCTGGAGGCCGCCGGACAGGCTGCTGCGGCCCACTTGGGCCTGGATGGAGCGCAGGTCATAGCCGCCCTCGACATCCGCAATGGTCGCGCTGGCGCTCAACGGCACCGGAAGGTCAATGCCAAACTGGCTGAGCGCCCCCGGGTCCGGAGCCTCTGCGGTTGCATTCAGGTCCAGGCCGCTGGCGCTCAGCAGATCGGAAATGGAGCCCGACACGGAGGCACGCAATGTGCCCTGCTGTCCCACGTTTGCCTCAATGCCGTTCATGGCCAGGGCATCGGCATCACCGGCCAGTTGGAAGCGCGCCGAATAGGGACCGAGCGCAGGCACCGCCACGCTCTGCCCCGCAGCGCGCGCCAGCACGGCCAGATCACCCAGGCGCTCGCCTTTGGCCGTGACCGTCAACTCCAGACCGCTGGCCCCGGCCAGATCGGCGATCGTGCCCGCCACCGTGACGGTGGCGCCGCCGGCCGTCGCGGTGATGTCCAGCGGCCATGGGTCGCCGTCCGGCGCCATCACCGCAGACAGGGACCCCAGCGAGCCCACCAGCGTGAACGCCGCATCGTTGTAGGTGCCGGCGATATCGACCTCAAGGGGAGCGTCCAGCCCCGAGCCGGTCATGGCGGCGTGCTCCAGCGCCACGCTCAGGGTGTTCCCGCTGGCGCCGTCGCGGTAGCTCAGGGCGGCGTTCTCCAGTCGAACTTGCTGTACGTCAAGGGCCATGCCCGCGCCCTGAGCATCCGGTTCCGGGGCCGGCGCAGGGTCGGCGCCGGGAGTGCCGAGCGACCAGTTGCCGGCCCCTTCGGCGTTGGTTTCCAATGCTACGGTCGCGTCCGCCAGCACCAATCGAACGATCCTGACGCTGCCCTGGAGCAGTGGCAGGATATCGACCTGGGCCTCCAGCCGCCCGACCGAGGCCATGTGCGGCGCCTCGGCCCAGTCGGCGTTCCCGATGGAGACGTCCTCGGCCACCAGTGCCGGGCTGAACCCCAGCGCGAGGTCCATGGGGCCGTTCAGGGTGACGCGACGCCCGGTGGCGTCCTCCAGCGCGGTGGTGATGCGGTCCTTGTACTGGTTGACGTCCAGCGTGGCGAGAAAAATGGCCAGGCCGCCGACGATCAGGACGACGAGGGCCAGCAAGACCTTGAGGACGGTCGAGAGCTTCATGGTCTTGGGTCTCCAACGACACCAGGGGCGGAAAGGACGGTCAGGCACGGGGCGCGGGCAAGGCCGCCCAACCTCTGCCGAGAGATGTCAGCAGAGACAAAAATTGTGTCTTTCCTTGGGCGGGCCAAGCCGGGTGCGGGTGTGGCCGTGGCCGTGGCTGCGGGTCAAGCCGCCCTGGCCCAGGGCAGGCTGTCGGGCAGGGTCGCGAAGGACGGCAGCACGAGGCGCGCGCCGGCCGCCCGCAAAGCGTCCGCCGGGTGGTAGCCCCAGCCCGCGCCCAGGGCATCGGTGCCGGCCGCGCGGGCCATTGCCATGTCAAAGGTGGTGTCGCCGACCATGACGGTCAGGGCCGGTTCGGCGCCGGTCTCACGCATGGCTCGAAGCAGCATGGCCGGGTTCGGTTTGCCGGGGCCTTCGTCCGGCGTCTGGATGGTCAGGAAGCGACCGTCCAGGCCGTGCCGCTCTATCATCGCCACAACGCCCCGGCGCGATTTCCCGGTCGCCAGCCCAAGAAGGCAGCCGCTCGCCTCAAGGGCGTCAAGCGCCGGCAGGACGCCCGGATAGAGGGGTTCTTCGTGGTCCGGCTGCGTTCGTATGGTCTTGAATGCCTCCCGGTACAGCGCCACCAGGTGGGCCAGGTCGCTCGGCCCCAGGTCGGGTTTCAGGCGGGCCAAGGCCTCCGGCAGGGCCAGCCCGATGATGGACCGGGTCGCCGCCGCCGTTGGTGCGGGCGTGCCGGCAGCCTCGCAGGCCATCACCATGGCGGCCACAATGTTGTGTTGGCTGTCCACCAGGGTGCCGTCGATGTCCAGCATCACCAGCGGCGGAACCAGGGTGGGTTCGGGCGCGGACGGGGTCATTGCGGCGTCTTCTGTCGGGCGTAGCGGGCGGCCGCCGCCTGTACCTGCTTCAGGACCGGGATCATGACCCGCTGCGTATAAAGTCCCATCTTGCCGGCCGCCGACTGCCCCACCGGTGAGCCGAAGAAATCCGCCATGGCCTTCAGTTCATCCGCCGTGAAGGTGGTGGTCAGGGCCTTGAAAACCTGCTCGCGAATCCGGGCCGTGTCGATGCTGCGCTGAGCATAGGCGAAAAACGGCTCTCGATGCTCCGGCGGCATCAGGGTGGACACCCGAACCAGACTGGTCTGAAGCACCGCGCCGACCGGCATGGCCTCGATGTATCGGTTGGCCTGGTCGCGCCGATTCAGGCTGGTGTCTTCCAGGGCCAGGGCCGGGAAAGGCGGCCAGACTGCGAGGGTCAGGAGGCCAAGTGCCAGCACGGAGACGGCAGGACGGATCATGCGGGGTCCTCCAGGGCGGGGGCGTCGGCGGTAGCAAAGCCGAAGTAGCGGAATGCCCGCATCATGTGCGGAGGCAGCGGGGCCTCGACCCGCAGCGTGCCGCCGGCGGGATGGGGCAGGGCAAGCTGGCGGGCATGTAGGTGCATGCAGCGGTCGATCTCTGCGCCGCCCAGGAAAGCCCCGGCGCCGCCGTACTTGCCATCCCCCAGGATGGGCGTTCCCAGCACCTCCGCATGGGCCCGGAGCTGGTGCGTGCGACCGGTGCGGGGCTCCATCCACAGCCAGCTTGCCACGCCACCGGCATCATCCACGACCTGATAGTCGGTCACCGCCGGCTGGCCTCGCGCATCATCATGGATCACCCGTTCCCGGCCGGCCGGTCCGCCCTTCAGCAGCGGCGCCCGGATCGTGCCGGCGCGCGGCTTGGGGGTGCCGGCCACCAGAGCCCAATAGATCTTGCGTGTCTCGCGCTGGCGAAAGGCCCGCGTCAGGGCGCGCGCGGCGGCGGCAGTCCGGGCCAGCACCAGGACCCCGGAGGTGTCCTTGTCGAGACGATGGACCAGACGCGGGCGTTCATCGGCCGGGGTGCGTCTCAAGCCGTCCAGCATGGCGTCAAGATGGCGCGTCAGCCCGCTGCCGCCCTGCGTGGCGAGGCCGGACGGCTTGTTGAGGGCGATGAGCCAGTCGTCCTGGTGCAGGATGGCGGCACGCAGGTCCTTCATCTCGGATTCGGTGACGCGGACGGTTGGCGCCGGCCGCGCCGCCGGCGCGCCGGCGGCCACCGTCGGGTTCAGCGGCGGTACCCTGACCGCCTGTCCGGCGGTCAGTCGGGTCGCTGCCTTGGCGCGCGCGCCATCGACCCGCACCTGGCCGGTGCGCAGCAGTTTTTCCAGACGCCCATGGGCCAGCGCGGGAAAGCGCTTTCGGAACCAGCGGTCCAGGCGCTGGTCGGCCTCCTCGGCCGTCACCCGTATGGTCTGTACTCCGCTCACCGCATGTGTCCCCTTGTCCTGCCGGCTCGCGACGGCGGCGTTTGGTCCGGGACCAGGCCCGGGCAGCCCCCTTGCGAGACTACAGAAGGGCGCGGCCCAGCCACAGTCCCAGGAACAGGGCCGCGACGCCCGCCGCCACCGAGCCAACGGCATAGGCTGCCGCCAAGGCCAGTTCCTGGCGTTCATACAACGTCACGACGTCAAGGGAAAAGGTCGAGAAGGTGGTGAACGCGCCCAGGCAGCCGGTGACCAGGAACACGCGGGCCTCCGCCGGGGCCGACCAGCGCCGGGCCAACAGGTCGATCAGAAACCCCATGAGCAGCGAGCCCAGCACATTGACGATCAGGGTTCCCCAGGGAAAGCCATGGCCCAGCAGCCGCCCCGTCCCGGACGTCAACAGATAGCGGGCCAGGGCGCCGACGGCGCCGCCGGTGGCCACGGCGAAGAGCAGGGAAGGGGACACGGCGGACGCGTTCCGGCTCTGTCGAAAACTGGTGGGGCGAAAACTGGTGGGGCGAAAACTGGTGGGGCGAAAACTGGTGGGCGGGGGCGCCCTGCCACACCCCGACGCAGGGCTCTAGCATTGGCCTGCGCCCGCGACAAGGCCGCAGTCGCCGGCCGCCCGCCCTTTCAGGAGCCGGCCGCGCTGGTGGGCTCGCAGAACTGTCCGGCGGCGCGCAACTGATCGCACAGCCGGGCTGGTCCGCCCGGAATCTGGACCGGTCCGGCCTTCAGGCGGATGAAATCGCCCTTGCCGGCAATGGTGACCGGATCATACAGGGGCTCCATGCCGCGCATCAGTCCGGAATAGCGCTGGCTGAGAGCATTCCAGCCCGCGCGTGCCGTGTCCATGCCCCGATAGGAGGCCAGGTGGACATACCGCGCGCCGGACGTCGCCGCCGAGCCGGCACCATCGTTGGGGGCTTCCGTTACGCCGGAGAAGCTCTGAGTGGCCGGATCGTCGGCATTGGCCGTTGCCGGGCCTGCGGTGGCGCCCGGACCCGTGGCCGCCGGGATCAGTGGTCGAGGTCCCGAGCCGGGCGGTA
>CAYFTQ010000044.1:7497-11267 GCA_964346035.1 uncultured Roseospira sp.
CCGTCCCCGTCCCCGTCCAGGGCGTCGTTTCCGGGGCCGGTCGCTGTCTGCCGACCCATCACGACGGCGGCCGGCGGCGGCAGCACCTCGGCGTTCGGACGGTCATCGGCGCCGGGCAGCGTGGCCAGGTCCCCGGCCAGGGCGTTCCGTTCGGCGGCGTACTCCTCTTCGGTGATCAGGTTCCGGCGTAGCGCGTCTTGCAGGCGCAGGGCCAGTTGACGGGCCTGGCGGCGATCACTCGGGCGCATGGAGCCCCGCAGGCGCTCGCTCGGGTCGGCCGGCAGCAGGGCATCAAGAATGGCGCGGCGCTCTTCGGCATGCTGGCGCGCGGCCATGGCGCCGCGTTCATAGGTGCTGGCGATGTCCTTGAGCCGGGTGGCGATCGCCGTGGCCCGCGGGGCCGGGCGTGTCAGGCCGGCCGACGGTGGCGGCTGGGTCAGGGGCAGCAGGGCGCCCAGATTGGCGCTGCGCCGGGCCTGCTGTTCGTCAGGCGTGACAAGGCCGTCGGACAGCAGCATTTCAAGGGTTTCGAACCGGTTCGCGATGGTCTGCCAGGCGGCGTCGCGGTCGAGCGGGGTGCCGGCGACGGTGGCCTGGACCTCGTTCAGCAGGGTCGGGCCGCTGACCCCGGGGACCCGCGCCATGCCGGGTGCGACCGCGTCCGGCGGCAGCGTGCCCAGCCGTTCGCCCGCGATCTCCATCAGCGGACGCGCCGTGGAGGCCGGGTTCAGGGGCTGGGGATTGATGCGCGCGGTCGTGTTAAGGGACATGATGCGTTGATAGGCCTCGCGCGCCACCCCGCGCTGGCCGGTGCGATCGGCCAGCATGCCCCGCACCAGCAGGGCATAGGGATCATTGGGATTGACCTCAAGCGCGCGCGTGGCCCAGCTCTCGGCGTCGGACAGACGGCCCTTGGCCAGGGCCGCGAGGGCGGCGTCGGCCTGCGTCGATGGCGGCGCGGCCAGTTCCAGCAATCCCCCCTCGCTGACGGCGCAGCCGCCGACCAGGGTGGTCCCCAGCAGTCCAACCGCCGCGACGGTGGCTCGCCACGCGGAACGGCGCGGACGCGCGGCGACTTTTGCGTTTCCCTGTGACACGAGTTCCATTCTCCTGGTGTCCATGCGCGAGCGGGTTCGACCCGGCCCGCCGACGGTTCGCCGCCCCTGTTCCACCCCTCCGCCAAGGGTTTCAGTCCGATATTAAGCTATCCTGATAAACAGCCATAATCAATTCGTTTTTTGCCCTGCGCCAGCGTGCCGGCGCGACGCCATGTTAAAGTTTCGTGACAGGGGGCGGTGGCGTGCCGGTGGGCCGGCCGCACCCGGTGCCCGGTGCCCGGTCCGGCACAGGGAGGAATCTGCCCCATGGCATCCACGGAGACCCGGGCCGCTCCGATACAACTGCCGACACCGACGCCGATACCGGCGCCAACGGGCCCCGCTGGTCGTGGCCCGGCATCAGTCCGCCAGCCAGGGCGGCAGGTCCTCCAGGGCGGCGAGCTCCGCCACGCTCGGGCGTCGGCGCACGACGTGGAAACGATCGCCGTCCACCAGCACCTCGGGCACCAGGGCGCGGCCGTTGTACTGGCTGGCCATCACCGCGCCATAGGCCCCGGCGGTCATGATGGCCACCAGGTCGCCCGCGTTCAGGGCTGGCAGGGGGCGGTTGCGGGCGAAGGTGTCGCCACTCTCGCACACCGGCCCGACGACATCGACCGGCCGCAGCGCGGCGGCGGGGTCGGGTGCGCGTTCGGGCCAGATGTCATGAAAGGCGTCGTACAAAGCCGGGCGCATGAGATCGTTCATGGCGGCGTCAAGGATCAGGAAATCCCGCGAGACACCCGCCTTGCGATAGATCAGGCGTGACAACAGGACACCGGCGTTGGCGGCGATGGCGCGTCCGGGCTCGATGGTCAGGGCGCATCCCAGATCGCCCACGGCGCGGCGCGCCACGCTGGCATAAGCCGCCGGCGAGGGCGGCGTCTCATCATCGGCCCGGTAGGGCACCCCCAGGCCGCCGCCCAGGTCCAGGCGCTGGATCGTCACGCCTTGCGCGCGCAAATGGATGACCAGATCGCGCAGCTTGAGGAAGGCGGCCTCGAACGGCGCCAGATCAAGAATCTGCGAGCCGATGTGCATGGCCACGCCCCGGACATCGATGCCGTCCATGGCCATGGCGCGCCGGAACAGCGTCGGCGCCCGCAGCCATTCTATGCCGAACTTGTTTTCCGCCTTGCCGGTGGTGATCTTGGCGTGCGTGGCCGCATCGACGTCGGGGTTGACGCGCAGGGCAACGGGCGCCGCCATCCCCAGGCCCCGGGCGACGGCGTCCAGCGTCTCCAGCTCAGGTTCGCTCTCGACGTTGATCTGATGCACGCCGGCCTTCAAGGCGGCCTCCAGCTCGGCGCTCGTCTTGCCGACACCGGAAAAAACGATCCGTCGGGCCGGAATGCCCGCAGCCAGGGCAAGCGCCAGTTCGCCGCCCGAGACCACGTCCACGCCGGCGCCCCGGCGCCCCAGAAGCCGCAGGATAGCACGATTGCCGTTGGCCTTCATGGCGAAACAGATGCCGGCGTCAAGCTCCGCGAAGGCTTCCCGGAAGGCCGTCAGATGGCGTGTCAGCGTGGCGGTGGAATAGACGTAGCAGGGCGTTCCGACCGTCTGCGCGATGTGTGCCAGGGGCACGGACTCGGCGTGAAGGTGCCCACCCTGATAGCTGAAATGATGCATGGCCTGCCTTGTGGGATCGAAACGACGGTGGGCGCTCTCAGGTGTCGAAACCGTCCGACGCGCCCGTGCGGTTGTCGTCGTCGTTTTCTTCGGACCGTGGTGCGGGGTAGGTTCGCGGGTAGGGGCTGGCGGATGGCGGCAGGTTGGCGGCCTTGCGACCGCAGGCCGCCACGGGCAGCCCCAGGGCCAGCCCCAGAAGGCCGGTGGTCATAGCGCGTCGGCTGATCATCGGGACGTTTCCTTTTTCAGAAAGCGCGCGCGGGCCTCGCGGCAGGCCTCCCGCACCCGCGCGGGCGCGGTGCCGCCAAGACTGCACCGACCGGCGGCGGACCCGGCCGGGTCCAGGGGCGGCGCGACGCGCAGACGGGGTTCGATCGATTGCAGGTCGGCGAGCGAGAGGTCTTCAAGGCCGATGCCCCGCTCTTCCGCCAGCCTTACAATCGCGCCGGTGGCGTGGTGGGCCTCGCGGAAGGGCAGGCCGTGGTCCCGGACCAGCCGATCCGCGATGTCTGTGGCGGTGGCAAAGCCGGCCCCTGCGGCGGCCTCCATGGGCGCGCGGTTCACGGTCATGTCCTGGATCATGCCGGTCATCGCGGCCAGACACAGGGCCAGGGTGTCCACGGCCTCGAACACCGGTTCCTTGTCCTCCTGCATGTCCTTGGAGTAGGCCAGCGGCAGACCCTTGAGCATGATCAGAAGGCTGTTGAGCGCGCCGATAACGCGTCCGCTTTTGGCGCGCACCAACTCGGCGGCATCCGGGTTGCGCTTCTGCGGCATGATCGAACTGCCGGTGGTGTAACGATCCGACAGGCGCACGAATCCGAACTGGGCGCTGGTCCAGATCACCAGTTCCTCTCCCAGGCGCGACAGGTGTACGGCGCACAGGCTTGCGGCGGCCAGGGTCTCGACGGCGAAATCCCGGTCCGATACGGCGTCCAGGCTGTTCGCCGCCGGCCCCCGGAAGCCCAGCGCGCGCGCGGTCATGGCGCGGTCGATGGGAAAGCCGGTGCCGGCCAGCGCGGCGGCGAGGGGCGGCAGGAC
>CAYFTQ010000045.1:0-5185 GCA_964346035.1 uncultured Roseospira sp.
ACTGCCGCCCCCACCTGTTCAAATGCCCGTGACACCACACATGTCGGGGGGTGGGGTCTTCCGCGCCCCCCGGCGCGCCGCCACGGCGCGGACACCCAGAAGCTTTTTCGCCACACATAGGGTCAATCAGGAGTCCGGTGCCCCCATGTCCTTCCCAGATCCCTCCTCCGGCCGCGGCGGCGACGCCCGCGACACCCGCATCGTTCACGCCGGCCACGACGCGCGCGCCCATCACGGCGCCGTCAATCCGCCGGTCTATCATGCCTCGACCATCACCTTTCCCACGGTCGAGGCCCTGAAAGCCGCCCAGGCCCGGAAGTTCGATGGTGTCTACTACGGTCGCTACGGCACGCCGACAACCCGCGCGCTGGATGACGCCGTGGCGGAACTGGAGGGCGGGCGCTGGTGCGTCTCCGTCGGGTCCGGCATGGCGGCTGTCTCCACGGTCCTGCTGGCGTTGCTGAAGGCCGGCGACCATCTGTTGATGGTGGATTCGGTCTATTGGCCGACGCGCCACTTCTGCGACAAGCTGCTGGCCAATCTGGGCATCCGGACGACCTATTACGATCCGCTCATCGGCGCCGGCATCGCCGATCTGATCGAGCCCGAAACCCGGCTGGTGTTCGCGGAATCACCCGGCTCGCTGACGTTCGAGACGCAGGATATTCCCGCCATAGTCGCTTCTGCCAGAGAAAATGGCGTTTTGGTTGCCCTGGACAACACCTGGGCCAGCCCGATTCTGTTCCGCCCCTTTGACCATGGCGTGAACCTGTCCATCCAGGCGGCGACCAAGTACATCGTCGGCCACTCCGACGCCATGCTTGGCACCATCACGACGGCCGACCGCGCCCTGTTCGAGCGCGTCAAGGAGACGGCCGGCGAGGTTGGCCACGCCGTCGGCGCGCAGGAAGCCTATCTGGGCCTGCGCGGGCTGCGCACCCTGTCCGCGCGCCTGCGCCAGCATCAGGACAACGCCCTGACCGTGGCGCGCTGGCTGCAAACCCGCCCGGAGGTTGAGCGCGTGCTGTATCCCGCCCTGCCCGAGGACCCCGGTCATGCGCTGTGGCAACGCGACTTCTCCGGCGCCAGCGGCCTGTTCGGCGTACTGCTGAAGCCCGGTCCGTCGGCCGACGCGGTCGCCGCCATGCTGGACGGGCTGCGGCTGTTCGGCATGGGCTTTAGCTGGGGCGGCTATGAAAGCCTGATCCTGGACACGACGCGCTCGATCAACCGCGTGGCCAGCCGCTGGGACCATGCCGGGCCGGTGCTGCGCATCCATGTCGGGCTGGAGGACCCCGCCGACCTGATCGCCGACCTTGAGGCCGGGCTCGCCCGCCTCTCGGCAACTGCCCGTTGATGCCACCCCCGGAGTCCCGAGCCATGACCGATACCGCCGCCGCGCCCTCGCCAGTTCTGGACGCGATTCAGTTTTCAGCCGACGGCCTCGTCCCCGCCATCGCCCAGCAGCACGACACAGGCGAGGTGCTGATGATGGCCTGGATGAGCCGCGAGACCGTGGCCGAGACCCTGGCCACGGGCCGGGTCTGCTACTGGTCGCGCTCGCGCGGCAAGCCCTGGCGCAAGGGCGAGACGTCGGGCCAGATCCAGACCCTGAAGGCGCTCCGCCCGGACTGCGATGGCGATACCCTGTTGCTGCTGGTCGATCAGGTGGGCGTCGCCTGCCACACCGGGCGGCGGACGTGCTTCTACCGCGAGTCCCGCGACGACGGCGCGGCGCTGGTGGAGATCATGGCGCCGGAGGCCGACCCAGAGGCCCTGTACGGCGCCGGCGCAGGCCGGAGCAACCGATGAGCACGGGACAAACGAGCACGTTGCCCATCACCGTCCTGACCGGCTTTCTGGGAAGCGGCAAGACGACCCTGCTCAATCATCTGCTGGGCCATGCGGACCTGGCCGATAGCGCCGTCCTGATCAACGAGTTCGGCGAGGTCGCCATCGACCACCTGCTTGTCCGGCATGTGGACGAGGATATCGTCCTGCTCAATGCCGGCTGCCTGTGCTGCTCGGTGCGCGGCGACATGGTCACCGCGCTGCGCGACTTGTTCCTGAAGCGGGCGCGCCAGGACATCCCGGACTTCCAGAGGGTGCTGATCGAGACCACCGGGCTGGCCGATCCGGCGCCCATCATCCATACCCTGATGGGCGATCCGCTGCTGTCCAGCCACTACCGGCTGGATGGGGTGGTGACCGTGGTCGATGCCGTCAACGGAGCGGCCACGCTCGACCGCCACGGCGAGGCGGTCAAGCAGGTCGCCGTCGCCGACCGGCTGGTGATCAGCAAGGCCGACCTGGCCAACGAGACCACCCGCGCCGCCCTGGGCGCGCGCCTGGACGGCCTGAACCCGACGGCGCCCCGGCTGCACGCCCGCCACGGCGTCGTCGTTCCGGCGCAGTTGCTGGACTGCGGTCTGTTCCGGGTCGGCGAAAAGGTCCCGGACGTGGCCGCCTGGCTGCGGGACGCCGCACCCGCACAGACGACCGCCGGCGACGATCACGGCCATCACCATCATCACGACAGCAACCGGCACGACGACCACATTCGCGCCTTCACCCTGACCTGGGACGTGCCCCTGGACTGGGACGCGTTGCTGGCCGGCCTTGACCTGCTGGTGGCCAGCCGGGGCGCCGACCTGTTGCGCATCAAGGGCATCGTGACCGCGCGCGGACACCAAACGCCCCTGGCCCTGCACGGCGTGCAGCATGTCTTTCATCCGCCCGCTCCGCTGCCGGCCTGGCCCGTCGATCCGGCCACAGGACAGGAGGACCGGCGCACCCGCCTGGTGTTCATCACCCGCGACCTGGGCCAGGCCATCGTCCGACGCGTGTTGGGCACCGTTCTGGAATCCGCGCCGGCAGACGGATAGAATAAGGCCGGACGCATGCCCGTTCGGACGTCGATCCGGGTCCGGCGCCAGTTGTGAATCGTTTGCATCTAGGCGAGCGGCCCGTTTTCGGGTACCCTGCTCGGGTTCGCGCGTCGAGCGAACCGGTGGGCGGTGCCGGTTCGTGATCCACGCGGCACCGGGGCGCGTAGTCAGGTCAAGGGGGCGGGCACATGTGCAACCCCGTCCCGGACAGCAAGGACGCGACAGCAAGGACGCGACAGCAAGGACGCGACAGCAAGGACGCGACAGCAAAGAGGGGCCGCCATGTTCGCAGACAACACGCTGACGCCGCGCGAGACCGTGCGCCTGTGCGCGCTGGCCTTGATCGCCGACGCGCCCGACTCCTATTCGTCGATCGCCCGTCAGGTCCGCGATTTCGTCACCCGGGTGAGCGGCCCGTCGCTTGACCTGCTGGGCAGTTCGATGGAGCTGTTGCAGGTGGAAGGGTTGATTTCGTGTTCGACGGGCGGATGCTTGTCCGAGGACGCCCGCCTGGAGATCACCGCCGCCGGGCGCGAGGAACTGCGCCGACTGCTGACGGCAAACCTGCGCTCTTCGTCGGACCTGTCAAAGCTGGTGACGGCGCTGAAGTTCCGCTTCCTGCACCTTCTGAGCGTCGAGGATCAGCGCCGGCAGGCCGACATGCTGCTGGATGCGCGCGAGACCGAGCTCAACCGCATGCTGGAGATGCGGCGCGCGCACGGCGACGCCGCCGGGCCGTTCCTGGACTGGCTCAATCACGAGATCGCGCAGGCTGAACACAGCCAGACCTGGCTGGAGGCCTTCTGCGAAACCCTGCCGGGCGCCACAACCGCGTCGGGGGCGTCGGGGGCGTCGGAATCGCGGGTCGCGTCGGGCCGCCAGGGCGCCGCCGCCGACTGACTGAGGCCCCGCCACGGTCAGCATCGCAGGGGATCCATGGTGGATGGCATGCCCGATCAGTCTGGCTACGAATCGGCCCGCGACCGCTTGCAGGGCCTGCGCGACATCTATGCCCTGCTTCACCTGACCGCCGATTTCCTGGCCGGCCTGGCATTCACCGTGGGCAGTGTGCTGTTCTTCTGGCCGACCACCGAAACGCCGGGCGTCTGGCTGTTCCTGGTCGGCAGCGTGCTGTTCATGGCCAAGCCGACCGTGCGCCTGTCGCACGCACTGCATGACCGCGCCTGGCGCCGCCGCCTGGAGCGGGACCTGTCCGCAGAAGCCCGGACCATGCTGCGGACCTTCGACCCGCGCCCCCGTTTCCCGCGCATGTGACACCGGTCGGCCTTGACGCCGACCCGCCGGGATCAATGCCGTGCTGCGGAACGGTTGGGCGCGGGCGCCATGGAGTCTATACTCCGCCCGGGCCGTGGCCGACGAAGCGCGGCCCTAGGAACGGAGGAAGTCGCGCCATGGCCGTTCTCGCCGACTCGTCACCGCCCGCCCCGCCGGCCGGCCCGGAGCGCGCTCCGGCGGTGGCCGGCATGTTCTATGCCGGGGACACAGGAACCCTGCACCGCGACGTCGCTGCCCTGCTGGAGCAGGGCCGAGACGCCCGCCCGGCGTCCGCGCCGGTGCCCAAGGCCGTCATCGCACCCCATGCCGGGCATGTCTATTCCGGCGCCCTGGCGGCACGCGCTTACGCCCTGCTGGAACCGGCGCGCCGGCGCCTGCGCCGCATCGTGTTGATCGGGCCATCCCACCGCGTGGCGTTCCGGGGACTTGCCTTGTCCGGAGCCGCCGCCTGGCGCACCCCACTGGGCACGGTCCCGATCGACCGGGACTGGGCGCGCCAGCGGCTGGCCGGACTGCCGGAGGTATCCGTGCTGGACCGGGCCCACGCCCGCGAGCACAGCCTGGAAGTTCATCTGCCCTTCCTTCAGGCCCTGCTGGAGGACTTCGCGCTGGTCCCGCTGGCCGTCGGGCGCGCCGACGCCGGGACCGTCGCCCGCGCCCTGGACGCGCTGTGGGGCGGCCCGGAAACCGCGATCATCGTCAGTTCGGATCTGAGCCACTTCCTGGACTACGACGCCTGCCGCGAGATCGACACCGCCACCGCCACCGCCATCGAGGCACTGGACGCCGACGGACGCATCGGCCCGCATGAGGCCTGCGGCTGCACCCCCGTCAACGGCCTGCTGGCGCTGGCACGGTCACGCGGCCTGAGCGTGCGGCGGCTCGGCCTGATGAACTCGGGCGACAGCGCCGGATCGCGCGACCGCGTGGTGGGCTATGGGGCGTGGGCGTTCCATGAACCGCCGGCCGGCGTGGGCGCCACCGTGGCACCGTCCGACGCA
>CAYFTQ010000045.1:5285-8114 GCA_964346035.1 uncultured Roseospira sp.
CGGGTGGTCCAGGCCCATGGTCCGGCCCTGATCGCCCTGGCGGCGCGCGGGCTGCGCCATGGGGTCGAGCACGCGACACCGCCGCCCGCCCTGAATCTGGACGCGGAGCCAGAGGCCCTGCGCGCGCCCGGTGCCGCCTTCGTCACCCTGACGCAGGCGCAAAGCGGCGACCTGCGCGGCTGTATCGGATCGGTCGAGGCGCATCGGCCGCTGGCCCGGGACGTTCTTGGGCATGGCTTCGATGCCGGCTTCCGCGATCCGCGCTTCCCGCCCGTGCGACAGGACGAGTTGGCCGGCCTGAGCGTGTCGGTCTCGGTTCTGACGCCACCCGTGCCGCTGGCGGTCGCGAACCGGGCCGATCTGCTGGCGCGCCTGCGTCCCGGCGTCGACGGCATCATCCTGCAAGAAGGCCGGCGGCGCGGCCTGTTCCTGCCGCAGGTCTGGGAACAGTTGCCCGATTCGGCCGTCTTCCTGGCCCATCTGCTGCGCAAGGCCGGGCTGCCGTCCGATCACTGGTCCGACACCATGCGGGCCTTTCGCTTTGAAACCCGGGGCGTCAAGGGCCGGCCATGGGCCTCGGCGAAGGGCAGCCCATGACCCTGCGCAAGGCACCACGGGGTCCGTCCTGGATCAAGATGCTGCTGGGCACGGTGGTGACCCTCGGCGTGTCTGCGGGGCTGGTGTTCTGGCTCAACGCCATCTCGGAAAAGACCGCCGATTCGGCGGCCGGCGAAGGTGGCGTCACCAAGGACGGCTGGACCACCAGATTGCCGCCGCAGTTCGAGGGGACCTGGGTCGCCGGCGGCGACTGCGACAGCGACAGCGCGCCCCTGATCGTGCTGTCCAACGGCGGCTATCGCTGGCGCGACGGGCCGACCAATTGGGGCTTCGCGCGCGGGCGCTACCGGTACGACAGTCCGGCCACGAATCGGATCCTTTTCCGGCTCAACAAGCTGAATGCCCCGCACGACGGAAGCCCCGACTACATCATCACGGTTTCCGGTCCGCAGTTGAAAAAGTACAACCTGAAAAGCCGCACCATGCAGGAGTATGAGGCCTGCGACTAGCCCGGATTGCGCAGCACCGCGAGGCCGTGACAACAGGGGCGCGCCACGGAAACGGCAGCTTTTCAAGGCAGACCGCCGTCCCGAAGCGTTCAACCGGAAAGCGCATCAGTCCTCGCCGGTGCTGGTGCGGCGCGCCTCCACGGTCAGCGGCAGGCCTGTGTCCGGCGCCATCGCCGGCAGATCGAAGCGCCAGCCGTTGCCAAGTTCGATCCAGCCTCCCCACAGGGCCGGGGTCTCGCTGGCGATGATGGGCTCCTCCAGGTCCTTCTTCGGCACATAGGCCTCGTACCCGCCGGCACCCTTGCGGATGGTGATTTTCATGGCCGCGTCTCCGCCCTGGGCTCCGCGCATTCCAGTTCCCCGGCACGCAGACCGACGATCCGGTTCAGGCCGATGAAGTCAACGGCATAGATGCGGTGGCGTTGCAGGAAGGTGCCGATGTCGCGCACGTAGCCAACATCGCCCGGCCGCGCCAGCACCTCGCCCACGGGGGCGCCGGGAAACGTGCCGTCGTTGCGGATCAGGGCGGTGGCGCGCACCTTCTGGCCCGGCGCGAAGCATGGCGGCCGGTCGATTTCAAGCTCTTCGGCGGTGTTGTCTCGCATTGTCATGGCGGCGCGCCCCTCAGGCCGGAACGCAGGTGCCGGGGACCGGGCAGACGGTGTCGCACTGCGGCGCGTCGAAGTGACCCTCGCACTCGGAGCAAGCGGCCGCGTCTATGACATAGCCGTCGCCCTTCATACGGACGGCGCCGTTCGGGCACTCGAATTCGCAGGCGCCGCACTGGGTGCACTGGGAGGCAAGAATCTTGTAGGCCATGGGGTTCTCCTGTGTCGTGGGTTGGAAGCGCTGGGGCTCAGGCCGGGCGAGCCACGGCGTCGGCCGCGCCGGCCTCGGCCGTCAGCCAGTCCGCCAACGCGGTCTCTATGGTCTCCAGGCGCGCGTCTTCGTGGCAGTCGATGCCGGCCGCCTCCAGACGGCGGCGGGGTCCCTGCCCCACCTTGACGCAGAGCAGCCCCGAGACCCCCTCCAGCACCTCAAGGATGGCGTCCAGGCGGGCAGCCTCGCCATAGCCGCCCAGGCAGTAGTTGTCGGCCCGTCGGATGCCGACGAAGCGGATGCCGTCGGGCCCGACGCCGTAGATGTGAAACTCGGTGGCCTTGCCGAAGTGCAGATTGACCCGGCCGCCGCCGCGCGAACACACGGCCACCAGCCGTTCCGGCGCGTCCAGAGGAAGACCGGAGCGGACGCGGGTATCGGCGGCCTCGGCCTCCGTCGCGCGCGCGGCCTGGTGCTCCTCCGCCACGTTTCGCCAGGCGGCCCGAACCGTGGCGTCGGCGGCCTCGCCGGACGGCGCCGACGCCGGTCCGGACGCAGCGCACCCCGACTCCTGGTCCGCACCCAGCATGCCCACGGCGTCGGCGCGGCACTGCCGGCAATGGCGCATCAGCCGGGCGTTGGCCCCCAGTGTCTCGCGGGCCGCGTGCAGTTCGGCCGGGCTAGGGCCGCGCCGACCCTCCAGGCCGAAGTGAGTGCCGTGCGCGGGGTCCGAAATCAGCGGCATGACATTGTGCAGGAAAGCGCCGCGCGCCCGCACGGCCGCGTTCACATCCGCAAGGTGGTCGTCGTTGAGGCCGGGGACAAGCACGGTATTGACCTTCACCAGCATGCCGGCGGCGACCGCGCGTTCCAGCCCTTCCATTTGCCGCTCGTGCAGGATGCGGGCGGCCTCCCGTCCGGTCCAGCGGCGCCGGTCGAAGGC
>CAYFTQ010000045.1:8214-11105 GCA_964346035.1 uncultured Roseospira sp.
GCTCGTGCAGGATGCGGGCGGCCTCCCGTCCGGTCCAGCGGCGCCGGTCGAAGGCGATCCAGGGGTGGATTTCGGCTCCGATCTCCGGATCAAGGAAGTTCATGGTGATGGTCACATGGTCGATGTCCAGGGCCTTCAGAGCCTCGACATGATCGGGCAGGGCCAGGCCGTTGGTGGACAGGCACAGGGTCAGGTCGGGCAGGTCCGCGCGCAACAGCTCGAACGTGCGCAGGGTGCGCGCAGCGTCGTGCAGTGCGTCGCCCGGGCCGGCAACGCCGACGACGGAAAGCTGGGGCAACCTGGCGGCGACGTCGCGCACCTTGGCGACGGCCTGCTCCGGGGTCAGGCGGGCGGATACCACGCCGGGCCTGCTTTCGTTGGCGCAATCGTATTTTCGGTTGCAGTAGTTGCACTGGATGTTGCAACCCGGCGCCACCGCCACATGCATGCGGGCGAAGTGGTGGTGGGCGTCCTCGGAATAGCAGGGGTGCGACCTGACCCGCGCCAGCAGGGCCGGGTCCATGACCGGACGCGCGAGCGCCCGTGCCGGCGCCGGCGCCGGCGCCGGCGCGCCTTCGCGCCGCTTGTTGTGCGGCAGGCGAACGGGCCGCCGATCGGCGATGGAGACAGGCGAAACGGGTTCGTCATGGGGAACGCGCGGCAACATCGTCATGGTGAAGGCTCCCTGCTCGGATCGGACGGGCGGCGGATCGCGTCCCTGGGCCGGACTTGGTCAAGCCGACGACCCGTCCGGCAGCAAGCCGGATGCCAGTCGGGCCGAAGCCCCGGTTCGCGCGGGTTTTTGCGATCGCGGCGTGATCCGGAGCAGCCCCGGCTGTCGCGGCCGCGACACGCGCCGATGTCGGGTTTGTCGCAAGCCCGACACGGCCGCGCGTCCCGGATCCGGCCGCGCGCCGGCCTCGGCCCCGGGAAAGCGCCATCGGGACCGATTGGCACGGGTCTTGTTAGAAGGACCGGCGACCGTCGCCCTGCTTCCCGGAGGACCGCGCCATGCTGACCCTGACCGACGCCGCGCGCGGCGCCATTCGCGTTGCCCTGTCCCGCAGCGAGGCCGCCGGCGGCCTGCGCATTGTCGCCGCCGCCGGCGGCTGCGCCGGTGTGCGGTATCGCCTCGGACTGGCCGACAGCGCCGAGGCCGACGACGCCGTCGCCACCTTCGACGACGTGACCGTCTTCCTGGACCCCGACAGCGCCGCCCTGCTGGCCGGCAGCACCGTGGACTTCGTGGAGGACGCGCGCGGGGCCGGTTTCGTCTTCAACAATCCGAACGCTGCGGACCGCTGCGCGTGCAGCGGCGGAGGCTGCTGACATGAGCACCGCCACGCCCCCGGCCCCGGCCCCGGCCCCGGCCACGACCGCCGTCGTCATTACGGACACCACCCTGCGCGACGGGGAACAGGCCGCCGGGGTGGCCTTCTCCCGCGCCGACAAGCTGGCCATCGCCCGCGCCCTTGACGCCGCCGGGGTGGCGGAGCTGGAGGTCGGGATGCCCGCCATGGGCGCCGAGGAACAGGCCGACATTCGGGCCCTGGCGGCTCTCGGCACGCGGGCCCGGCTGTCGGTTTGGTGCCGCCTGCGCGACGCCGACCTGGACGCCGCCCTGTCCTGTGGCGTGCCCCGCGTTCACATCTCCGTGCCGGTCTCCGATATCCAGATCGCAGGCAAGCTGCGCCGCGACCGCGCCTGGGTCCTGCACGGACTGGACCGGATGGTCCGGCGCGCCCGGGCCGAAGGACTGGCGGTCAGCATCGGCGGCGAGGATGCCTCGCGCGCCGATCCCGACTTCCTCCACCGCGTGCTGGAGACCATCGCCCGGGCCGGCGCGCTGCGCTTCCGGTATGCCGACACCCTGGGCCTGCTGGACCCGTTCACGGCCCGCGATGCCTTTGCCGGGATGCGGGCACGCTCGGACCTGGATCTGGAAATCCACGCCCACGACGACCTCGGCATGGCGACCGCCAACGCCCTGGCGGCCGTGTCCGGTGGCGCGAGCCACGTCAGCGCCACCGTGGCCGGACTGGGCGAGCGGGCCGGCAATACCGCACTTGAGCAAATCGCCTGCGTGCTGGAAACCCTGCGGGACTGCTCGACCGGCATCGCGCTGGATCACCTGCCGGCGCTGGCGGAACGGGTCGCGGCCGCCGCCGGCCGGCCCCTGCCGGTCGGTCAGCCCATCGTCGGCGGCGGCGCCTTCAGCCACGAAAGCGGACTGCATGTGCAGGCCCTGATGCGCGATCCCGTCACGTATACCGGAGTCGATCCGGCCAGCCTCGGGCGCCGGCATCGGTTCGTGCTCGGCAAGCACTCCGGCACGGCCGGCCTGGCGTGGGCCTGCGCCGACCTCGGCCTGGCGCTGGCCGAGGGCCAGCCCCCGCGGCTGCTGAACCGGCTGCGCGCGCATTACCGCGACCACACACAGGCACCGGACGCGGACCTGCTGCGCCGCTGGGTCGACGAGACCGCCACGCCGGACGATGACGACACCACGACGGTGACGCCGGAGCGCCTGGCCGGCCTGTCGTCGGCCGAGGAGTTCTTCGAGGCCCTGGGTGTCCCCTATGACGGGGCCGTGCTGCGCCGCAGCCGCCTGCACATCCTGCAACGGTTTCGTGATCTGTTGGGTCAGGACCCGGCGACCGTCACCGACGCCGCACGGCTGCGCGCCTGCCTGCGGCGCGCCCACGACACGTTCGCCCACTCCGATGCCCGCCGCGAGAAGGTGTTCGCGGTCTTCCGCCAGCAGACGGCCGGCGCCGGACAGGCCTTTGTTCCCCTGCAGGCGCTGACGCCGACCACGGCGTCAGCCCCGACTCACGGAGGATGACCCCATGAGCGACGGACTGAAGATGGTTGTGTGCATCAAGCAGGTT
>CAYFTQ010000046.1:0-2424 GCA_964346035.1 uncultured Roseospira sp.
CGAGGCCCGGTCCATCCACCTCGCCTTCGCGCTCTTCCTGGCCTATACCGCCTATCCGGCCTTCAAGTGGTCGCCGCGTGGCCATATCCCCATACAGGACTGGATATTCGCGCTCACCGGAGCCTTCTGCGCGGCCTATCTGGTGCTGTTCAATGACGCCCTGGCGCAGCGGCCGGGCGCGCCCACCACCATGGATGTGACCGTCGGCACGGTCGGCCTGCTCCTGCTGCTGGAAGCGACCCGCCGCGCCCTGGGGCCACCCCTTCTGGTGGTCGCGCTGGTGTTCCTGGGCTACACCTTCGGCGGCGCCTACATGCCCGACATGATCGCCCACCAGGGCGCCAGCCTGAACAAGGCCATGTCACACTACTGGATCACGACCGAGGGTGTGTTCGGCGTGGCCCTGGGCGTGTCAACAAGTATGGTGTTCCTGTTCGTTCTGTTCGGTGCCTTCCTGGAACGCGCCGGCGCCGGCATGTACTTCATCCGGGTGGCGTTTGCCTTCATGGGCCATCTGCGCGGCGGCCCGGCCAAGGCGGCCGTCGTGTCCTCGGCCATGACCGGCCTCATTTCCGGGTCGTCCATCGCCAACGTTGTGACCACCGGAACCTTCACCATCCCCTTGATGAAAAAGGTGGGCTTCCCCGGCACCAAGGCCGGCGCGGTCGAGGTGGCCTCGTCCACCAACGGCCAGCTCACGCCGCCGATCATGGGCGCGGCCGCCTTCCTGATGGTCGAGTATGTCGGCATCAGCTACATCGAGGTCATGAAGCACGCCATCGTGCCGGCCCTGATCAGCTATATCGCGCTGGTCTACATCGTCCACCTTGAAGCCCTGAAGGCCGGCATGAAGGGCCTGCCCCGGATCCACGTCCGGCCCTGGCACCAGGCCGCCATCGGGTTCCTGGGAAGCTTCCTGCTGGTCTCGGGGCTTGGCGCCATCGTCTATTTCACGCTCGGCTGGCTCAAGCCTGTGGCCGGCGACGCCACGCCCTGGATCGCCGCCGTCGCGCTGCTGCTGGCCCATGTCGGGCTGGTGCGCCTGGTCACCACGGTGCCCCCCCTGCCGGAGACCGCCGACATCGACGAACTACCGGAACCGCGCGAGACCGTGCGCTCCGGCCTGCACTTCCTGCTGCCGGTGGTGGTGCTGGTCTGGTGCCTGATGATCGAGCGCCTGTCGCCGGGCCTGTCGGCCTTCTGGGCCGCCACCATGATGATGATCAACGTCCTCACCCAGCGCCCGCTGGCGGCCTTTTTCCGGGGTCACGGGCCAGCCCGCGTGGCCGCAGCCGCCCGCCAGGGCTTCGCCGACCTGTACAACGGCATGGTCATGGGGGCGCGCAACATGATCGGCATCGGCGTCGCCACGGCGGCGGCCGGCATCATCGTGGGCACCGTAACCCTGACCGGCATCGGTCAGGTGCTGACAGAATTCATCGAGTTCCTGTCCGGCGGCTCGCTGATGATCATGCTTCTGCTGACGGCGGTCACCAGCCTGCTGCTGGGCATGGGGCTGCCGACGACGGCGAACTATATCGTGGTCTCGACCCTGATGGCGCCGGTCATCGTCACCCTGGGGGCGGAAAACGGCCTGATCGTGCCCCTGATCGCCGCCCACATGTTCGTGTTTTACTTCGGCATCCTGGCCGATGACACGCCACCGGTGGGTCTGGCGGCCTTCGCGGCGGCGGCCATATCGGGGGCCGATCCGATCAAGACCGGTATCCAGGGCTTTACCTATGACATCCGGACCGCGATCCTGCCGTTCCTGTTCATTTTCAACACCGAACTGCTGCTGATCGGGGTCAACTCGTGGCCTTACGCGATCTTCGTGTTCATCTTTGCGCTGGTCGCCATGTTGACCTTTGCGGCGGCGACGCAGCGCTTTTTCATCACCCGGTGCCGTTGGTACGAGGTGGTGCTTCTGCTGATGATCGCCTTCACCCTGTTCCGACCCGGGTTCTGGATGGACATGCTGCAGCCCGAGTTGGTCGAGCGCCCTGCCACCGAGATCGAACACCTGGCCGCCGACATGGCTGCCAACGACCGCCTGCGCGTGGCCGTGGAGGGCGAGACCATGGAAGGCAAATTTGTCAGCAAGACCGTCATGCTGCCGCTGGGCGCCGCAGGTACGGGCGAGGAACGGCTTCAGAGCGCCGGCCTTATACTGCGCCGGGAAGAGGGCCGCGTTTACGTGGACAACATCGTTTTCGCCAGCGCGGCCGAGCGCCTGGGCTTCGACTTTGACTGGGAGATCACCAAGGTCATGGTCCCGAACCGCGACCGTCCGCCGACCCAGTTGTTCTTCATTCCGGCGCTGCTGATCCTGGCCTTCATCTGGTGGGACCAGCGCCGCCGCCTGCGCCGCCAGTTGACCGCCGCGCCCGCCTCATGACGGTTGCGCCGACGATGCACGGCACG
>CAYFTQ010000046.1:2524-11012 GCA_964346035.1 uncultured Roseospira sp.
ACGGCGCACCAAAGGCGCCAACAGCACCAAAGGCGCCAACAGCACCAAAGGCGCCGGCACCGCCAAGGGCTCACCGCCGGCCACCCGCGCCGCGTCACGGACAACGCCAACATCCGCGCGTACCGCCCCGGCCGGGCGAACCCCGGCCCGACGTCGGCGCCGCCCCGCAACCGCGCGCCGGGGTGACAGGAGGGTCCTGGCCGGGCGTCTGTGGATCGGTTTCAAGTGGAGCCTGGTCGGGATCATCTGGTGCGCCGTGGCGCTCGCCGGTGTGGTTGCGTGGTTCGCCCATGACCTGCCGGACCCGCGAACGGCCGCCATCGCATCCCGTCCGGCCGGCTTGACCGTGCTGGCCGCCAACGGCGCGCCGGTGGCCACCGCCGGCCAGGTTCACGGGACGCCGGTCACCATCGAGACCGCCCCGCCGGTCCTGATCCGGGCGGTGCTGGCCACGGAGGACCGCCGCTTCCGCGACCATTGGGGTATCGATCCCGTCGGCGTCCTGCGCGCCCTGTGGGCCAACACGCGCGCCGGCGCCGTCGTGCAGGGCGGCAGCACGATCACCCAACAGGTGGCCAAGAATCTGTTTCTCAGCCATGACCGCACGCTGCGCCGCAAGGTGCAGGAAGTGCTTCTGGCCCTGTGGCTGGAGGCGTCCCTCAGCAAGGACCGAATCCTGGAGTTGTACCTGAACCGGGTCTATCTGGGGGCCGGCACCTATGGCATGGATGCTGCGGCTCGGCGCTACTTCCGGCAACCGACGCGCGACCTGACGACCTATCAGGCCGCCGTACTCGCCGGCCTGATGAAGGCGCCCTCGCGGCTCAATCCCGCCGCCGACCCGGACGCGGCCCACGCCCGCGCCCTTGAGGTACTGGGCAACATGGTCGAAACGGGCCACCTGAGCGCCGCCGAGGCCGATCGCCTGGCCCACGCGGGACGGCCGGACCTCGCCCTGGCCCAAGGCGCGGGACGCGGCGGACGCTATTTCGGCGACTGGATACAGTCGCGCGTGGACGGCCACATCGGCGCGCTGGACCGGGACCTGATCGTGCGCACCACTCTTGACCCGACCGCGCAGAGCGCGGCGGAGGCAGCCCTTCGCGTGGTCCTGGACGACCCGGCATTGCGCGCGCGCGGCGCCACCCAGGGCGCGGTCGTGGTGATGGCCCCCGACGGCGCCGTGCTGGCCATGGTGGGCGGCCGTGATTATGGCGAAAGCCAGTTCAACCGGGCCGCCCAGGCCCGCCGCCAACCGGGCAGCGCCTTCAAGCCCGTGGTCTGGCTGGCGGCGCTGGAAGCCGGCCGGACGCCCGAAAGCCGGGTCGAGGACGCCCCGGTGACCGTGCGCGGCTGGTCGCCTCGCAATCACGATGGCCGCTACCTCGGCTCCGTCACCCTGACCGAAGCCCTGGCCCGCTCCATTAACACGGTCGCCGTACGTCTGACCGAGCAGGCCGGCCGCGCGCGCGTGGCCCGGCTGGCGCGGCGTCTGGGCCTGACCGGGATCGACACGGCGGCTCCCTCGATGGCGCTTGGCACGATCGAGGTTTCACCGCTGGCCATGACGGCAGCCTATGCCCCGTTCGCCAATGGCGGCAGGGTCGCCTTCCCGCACGGCGTGACCGAGATCACCGGGCGCGACGGCGCGGTGGTTTATCGCCGCGCCCGCTTGGGCGAGCCGCCCCGGGTGGCCGCACCCCATCACGTTCGTGCCATGCGGCGCATGCTGCGGGCGGTGGTGACGGATGGAACCGGGCGCGCCGCCCAGCCCGATCCCGAACGCGGCTTGACCGCCTTTGGCAAGACCGGCACCACACAGGACTCCCGCGATGCCTGGTTCGTCGGCTTCGTGGACGATGGCAGCGGCGGGGTGGCGCTGGCCGGCGTGTGGATCGGTGACGACGCCGGCAAGCCCATGACCGGCATCGGCGGCGGCGGCCCGGCGGCGCGCGTGTTCCGCGATCTGTTCTCGCGCTGGCGGCCGTGAGTATTGACGCGCTCTCGCCCAGGCCGCATACGGAAAGAGGAGGGGCCGGGAGCGAATGGGAGGCACTCGCATGACAGCCAGCTATGTTGCCCTGCATCACAGCGGCGAGTTGGCGCCCCGGGCCGAGGCCGCCCTGGCGCGGCTGGCGGCCTGTGACCTGTGCCCGCAGGACTGCGGCGTGGATCGCCTGAATGACCCGCCCGGCGCGGTCGCCGCCGGCGCCGTGTGTCGAACCGGGCGCCGTGCCCGCGTCGCTTCCGTCGGGCCGGCCTTTACCGAGGAATCGGCGCTGACCGGACCGGCCGGATCAGGCGACATCGTGTTTTCCTGGTGCAACCTTAGGTGCGTCTATTGCGCCAACTGGGAGTCCTCATTGCAGGGCGCGGGCGAGGACATGGACGCCGCCGCCCTGGCGGAGGCCATGCTGTCGCTGCAAGCGCGCGGCTGCCCTGCAATCAACCTGGTGGGACCGACGCACGTCGTGGCCCAGATCCTGGAGGCCCTGGTCATCGCCGCCGACCGGGGCTTGAACGTGCCCCTTATCTACAACTCCGGCGGCTATGACGCGGTGGAGACCCTGCGCCTGCTGGACGGCGTCGTGGACCTCTATACCCCCGACATCAAGTATGCCGACGATCAGGCCGCGCGGCGCTGCTCCAAGGTGCGCGACCATGGCGCCATCAACCGTGCCGCCCTGGCGGAGATGGCGCGCCAGGTGGGACCGCTCTGGCTGGACCAGACCGGACTGGCCCGCCGGGGCCTGCTGGTCCGCCATCTGGTGCTGCCGGGTGACATCGGTGGCGCGGTCCGGGCCGTGGAAACGGTGCGCGCGGTCTGCGGCGAGGGCACGGCGATGCACCTGCTGACCGACTATCGCCCCGCTCATCGCGCCGACAGCGTACCCGAACTGCGCGCACCGGTGCCCGAGCCGGTCATCAAGGCCGCCCGCGCCCGCGCCCGCGACCTCGGCCTGCGCGTCATCAGCGGCTGACACCGAAGGGCGCTTGACGCGGCCGGTTCGGCACCCGACATTGTTAGCATGCAAACGCGCCCGGCCGGAGCGACGCCGCCTCAGGGTCGTCCGGCCGGGTTGTCACGCCATCGCGGACGCCGCTCCCGCCGGGTCCGCCCACGCCACTCGCTCGCGATCGGGGAGGAGGTGCGCATGACCCGTGTGTCCGGGTTCAACAGTCCGTTGCTGGTCGGCTTCGAGCATGTCGAACGCATGCTCGACCGGGTGCAGAAATCGCAGCCGGAAGGCTATCCCCCCTACAACATCGAACAGATCGGCGAAACGCGCCTGCGCATCTCGCTGGCCGTCGCGGGCTTTCGCGAGGCCGACCTGGCGGTGTCGGTGGAAGACAACCAGCTCGTGATCCGGGGGCGCCAGGCGGCGGACGACGGCGAGGACCGCGTGTTCATCCATCGTGGCATCGCCGCCCGCCAGTTCCAGCGTGCCTTCGTGCTGGCCGAGGGCATGGAGATTCTGGGAGCCCACCTGGAGCGCGGGCTGTTGCACGTCGATCTCGACCGCCCGATCCCCGAGGCACGGGTGCGCCGGATCACCATTTCCAGCGCCGACAGCCCGGCGGGGCCCGTGCCGACGACCGGGGCCGCGCGGTCGGCCACCGCTCTGCGGGAGGATACACCATGACCAACGACGACGATCTGTTCGACGACGACCTGACCGGTCCCGACGACACCGACGACACCGACGAGACTCAAGACACCGATGGGCACGGGCCGGAAACGGGCGAGGCCGGGCAGGCCCTCGGGTCCGGCGCCCGCACCGGCGCGGTCGGTGACATGAGCCCGCGCGACTTCGCGCGTCTGGGCCTGAACCACATCGCCTATGTGCGCGCCGTGCGCGAACCGGTGGACGACAGCACGCCCTCGCCCGCCGACGACCGGCCGAGCGAGATCGCGGCCGAAAGCCAGACGCCCGGCGATGCCGCGGACGACGACGCCGATTCCGTCCCGACCGTGCGCTGGGCCATTCACGCAGCCAACGGCAAGCGCATCGGCATGGCGGCCAGCCCCGAACTGGCCTTCGCCGCCACCCGCCAGCACGACATGGAACCGCTCAGCGTGCATTGACGGGGGCGCCGCGGACGCCGTCCGGGGTCAGGTGGCCGCTGTCAGTGGGTTTCGTCCCGCCATGGTTCAGGTCCAGCCACTCGCCTGACGACGCAGCCTCATCCGGGCGTCAGGCCGCGCAGGCGCTCGCCACGACGACGCAGCAGTTCAAGGGTCAGAAGCAGCAGAATGGACACGCCGATCAACAGCGTCGCTACCGCCAGAATGGTCGGGCTGATCTGTTCGCGGATGCCGGCCCACATCTGACGCGGGATGGTTCGTTCTTCGAACCCGGCCAGGAACAGCACGACGACCACCTCGTCAAAGCTGGTGATAAAGGCGAACAGCGCGCCCGAGATCATGCCCGGCAGGATCAGCGGCATGGTGACATGGAAAAAGGTATAGGTCGGTTTCGCCCCCAGGCTGGACGAAGCCCGGATCAGGTTGGTGTCGAAACCCGCCAGCGTGGCCGTCACGGTGATGACGACAAAGGGCGTGCCCAGCGCGGTATGGGCCAGGATGATGCCGGGCAGGCTCTGCGCCAGGCCGACATCGGAATAGAAGAAGTACATGCCGGCCGCCGTAATGATCAGCGGCACGATCATGGGCGAGATCAGAATGCCCATGAACACGTTGCGGGCCGGCATGTGTACGCGGGTCAGGCCGAGGGCGGCCAGGGTGCCCAGCGTGGTCGCAAGAATGGTGGCGCAGATACCGATGATGAAGCTGTTCTTCATCGAGTGCAGCCACTGGTCATTCTGCACGATATCGCGATACCACCGCAGCGAATAGGCCGCCGGATCCAGGTTCAACATGCCAGGGCTGAAGGTGAAATACGGCTCGGCATTGAACGACAGTGGCACAATGACCAGGATGGGCATGATCAGGAAAAACAGGATCAGGCCGCAGATCAGGCGGAAAGCGTAGTGCCAGATGCGTTCCAGCGGCGTGGCATAGGGCGGCGGCGATGACATGGCGTGCTTCTCCTCGCGTGAACCCTAGCCGAACTTCATTTTGTCAACGCCGATCAAGCGGTTGTACAGCCAGTACAGAACCAGCACGGCGGCCAGGAGCAGCGCCCCCAGCGCAGCCGCCAACCCCCAGTTCAGCGATTTCTGCATGTGGTAGGCGATGAAGTTGGAGATGAGCTGTCCGGTGCGCCCGCCCACCAGTGCCGGGGTGATGTAGTAGCCCACCGACAGGATGAACACGAGGATGGAGCCGGCGCCGATGCCCGGCACCGTCTGCGGCACATAGACCTCCCTGAAGGCCCGCGCCGGGGTCGCGCCGAGCGAGCGCGCAGCGCGCATGTGACTGGGCGAGATGGTCTTCATGACCGAATAGATCGGCAGCACCATGAACGGCAATAATATGTGCGTCATCGCGATGATCGTACCCAACTGGTTGTAGATCATCTGGATGCGACCGTCGTCTCCGATGAGTCCGACCCACACCATGATGTCGTTCAGAACCCCCTCGGTCTGCAACAGCACGATCCAGGACGTCGTTCGCACCAGCAGGGAGGTCCAGAACGGCAGCAACACCAGGATCATCAAGAGATTGGACTGGCGCATGGGCAGCGTCGCCAGCAGATAGGCGACCGGAAAACCCAGCAGCAGGCACATGAAGGTGACCAGCCCGCTGATCCACAGCGTGCGGCCGAACATCATGACGTAGATCTGCTCGTTCTCGGGCTTCTCGACAATCTCGCCCTGCCAGTCATAGCGAAGATCGAGCGCCGCCAGGAAGAACGACAGGCTGTAGCGCGGCGCCGCGTTCTGGATGATGCCCCAGGTCTCGGGCTGGCCCCAGCGCTCGTCCAGGCCGATGAAGGTTTCCTTCCAGGGCGCCTCGCCACGCCGGGCGATGTTGCGCGCCGTCCGTGTGATCAGGCTGCGCAGGCCGCCTTCTTCATAGTTCAGGCGAGTCCCGACCTTGGCGATCTCGCGCACCTTGTATTGCGCGATCATCTCCTCGGCGAGGACGGCAAAGACCGCTTCGTCCGGCGCGCTTTCGCCGTCCCAGGTCTGGTTCAGCAGCGCCACGGTGCCCGGGATCTGCTCCTGGATGACCGGGTTGTCCACGGCCCGGAACAGCATCATGCCGATGGGCGCCAGAAAGGTGATCAGGATGAACAGGAACAGCGGCATCACCAGGCCCAGCGCGATCAGCTTTTGACGCCGGTTGACGCGCGCCAGCGTGGTCTTGAGCGGAACGCCGTCGTTGGTGCGCAGGATGCCGTCATCCGGCATGGCGGCGGCGGAATCGGCGGTGGCCATGGCGATGCCCCTTGGGATGGGACTGGAGGAGATCAGGCACGCGGCGGACCGAAGGCCCCACCGGGACGCGGCAGCGGCCGCCTCCCGATGGGGTCCGGGTCTCAACCGAACGAAGGGTTTACTGGGCAAGCCAGGCGTTGAAGCGCTCGTTCAGCTCGTCCGCGTGGTCGGCCCAGAACAGGAAGTCGTTCTGAAGCGCATATTCAAAGTTCTCGGGCGCGGTCGGCATGTGCGGCATCATCTCGATGCCGGCCTCGGCGTGCTTGCCGATCAGGGGAACCGAGGACTGGCGCGCAGGACCATAGGAGATCCATTCCGCCTGCTTGGCGAGCTGCTCGGTCTCGGTGGCGAACTTGATGAATTCCCAGGCCAGTTCCTTGTTGGGGGCGTCCTTGGGGATCACGAACAGGTCAAGGTCCCAGACCTGGCCGTGCCAGACGATCTTGAACGGTTTTTCCTCGACCGCGATGGCGTTGAAGATGCGCCCGTTGTAGGCGGTGGCCATGGACACCTCGCCATCCGCCAGCATCTGCGGCGGCTGCGCGCCGGCTTCCCACCACACGACGTGATCCTTGATGCGGTCGAGCACGGCAAAGGCCCGGTCCACGCCCTCGTCCGTGGACAGCACGTCATAGACATCCGCCGGCGCCACGCCGTCGGCCATCAGGGCCATTTCCAGGTTTGCCTTGGCCACCTTGCGCAGGCCGCGCTTGCCGGGGAACGTCTCGACGTCGAACAGGTCGGCGATGGTGGACGGCTTTTCGTCCGGGAACTGGGTCTCGTCGTAGGCGTAGATGTTGGTCCAGACGATGCTGGCCACGGCGCAGTCATGCAGCGTGCCGGCGATGAAGTCTTCCTCGGCGGGGGTGCCATCGGACCCCGGCGGCAGTTCATCCAGCGCCACCAGTTCCAGCAGGCCCTCGTCACACAGGCGCACGGCGTCGGACAACTCGACATCCACCACGTCCCAGGTGACGTTGCCGGATTCCACCTGCGCCTTCACCGGCGCGACGTTGCCGTCGTAGTCGATGGAGTTGATGTTGTGTCCGGTCTGTTCCATCCACGGATTGTGGTAGGCCTCGATCTGGCTCTTGGTATAGGCGCCGCCCCAGGAGACAACGTTGAGGTCCTCGGCCAGCGCGGCGGAGGACGCGGCGCCGGCCACGGCCAGCGCGGCGGCGCCCAGCAGGGCGTGGCGCAACGATTTGGTGTGTCGGATCATGGTCGGGTGAACTCCCTGTTCCGGTTTTGATTCGGGTTCTGGATTCGTCGTGCCACGCGATGGTGGCGCGACGGGACGCCGGCCCCGCCGTGTTCCCCGGCGGTGATGGCCGACCCCCCGAATTCAGGCGTCCAGGGCGCGGCAGTCCTCGGCGAACCAGCCCAGGCGGACGGTCTCGCCGGGGCGCAGATGCACATGCCCGGACCAGTTCGGCACCTTGACGATGAAATCGTCACGGCCGCAGACTTTCATGCGCGACCGGATGTGGTCGCCGACATAGATGACCTCCATCACCTCGGCCTCGAAAGCGTTCGGCACCGTGCCGGGGTCGGGATTGATGGACACGCGCTCGGGCCGCAGGGACATCAGCGTGCGGCTGCCGGCCCCGCCGGTGCGGATGTTCAGCGCCTCCATGCGGTCGCCGCTGTCGGCGACGACCGTGCACTGCTCGCCGTTGACCGCCTCGACGCGCCCCAGCAGGCGGTTGTTCTCGCCGATGAAGCCGGCCACGAAGGCATTGCCCGGCTGCTCGTACAGCACGGCCGGTTCGTCGAGCTGCTGAATGATGCCATCGTCGAACACGGCAATACGGTCCGACATGGTCAGGGCCTCGGTCTGGTCGTGCGTGACGTAGACCATGGTCACGCCCAGGTTTTCATGGATGTGCTTGAGCTCGTACTGCATCTGTTCGCGCAGGTTCTTGTCCAGCGCGCCCAGGGGCTCGTCCAGCAGAACCAGCGACGGTTCGAACACCAGCGCACGGGCCAGGGCGACGCGCTGTTGCTGGCCGCCGGACAACTGCGCCGGACGGCGGCTGCCCAGGGCGCCCAGTTCCACCATGTCCAGCGCGCGCTGGACCTTCCGCTCCAGGTCGGCGTGGCCGAGGCCGCGTACCTTGAGCGGATAGCCGACGTTCTCGGC
>CAYFTQ010000047.1:0-10956 GCA_964346035.1 uncultured Roseospira sp.
GTGCAGTTCTGCGCCTCGTCGATGACCACGAAACAGTTATTGAGCGTGCGCCCGCGCATGTAGGCGATGGGCGCGATCTCGATGCTGCCGTCACCGATCAGCGCCTTCAGGCGCTTGGCGCCGGTGCGGTCGGACAGGGCGTCATACAGTGGCCGCAGGTACGGCAGCAGCTTTTCTTCCATCGTGCCCGGCAGATAGCCGAGGTTCTCGCCCGCCTCCACCGCCGGGCGCGACAGCACGATGCGGTCAATGTGGCCCTCTTCCAGGTGCCGGACGGCCGTTGCGATGGCCAGATAGGTCTTTCCGGTGCCCGCCGGCCCCACGGCCAGGGTCAGGGGGTGGCTGTCCATGGCCTCGATCAGGCGCCGCTGATTGTCGTTCTGCGGCCGGATGGTACGCTTGTAGCTCTGGTCACGCCGCCCGTCGACCGGGTCCCAGCCCACGCCCATCGGGTGAAGGGGCACCGGAGCGGACTCGCGCGCGGGGGCTGGGGCGGCGGCGGACTTGGCTGAGCGCTTGGCCATGACGGTCACGTCCTTTCGCGATCGGGGAGGGACGACGGGCGCTGCCTTGGGGCGGCCCGCAACGAAAAACGCCCCCGGACAAGCCGGAGGCGATCGAGGCACGCAAGAGCGATCGGAGCTGGTCGGGTGGCGCCCCCGGACGCGGGGGCGCGGCAGGGCGGTCCCGGCGAACCGCAGGCCGTGCGCCCGGCGCCGGGCATCCCGGTCGGGCGATCAGGCGGCGAAACCCCAGGACCCTTGTCATTCAGCGCGGCTCCTCGTTTTGGACGAAGACCAACCCACCCTTGGACGGTACGACCGCCGCACCACCCTGTCACCTCTCTTTTGTGTGAATCCATTGTGACGCCCCCAAAATATGGTGACACCCCGACACCGTACCCGACCAAGGCGCGACCTGCGCCACACACCATCAAAGCACCGTGTGACACAGAGAAATGGGCCGGGCGATCGGGTGAACGGACAGACAAGGGCTTGGTCCCGTGCGGGGCGAAGCCTAAAACGAGACGAGAGTGATGAAAGCCACTTTGGGGGCGGAACTCGGTGTGGCATCACGATCGCAAGACATGATCCTCTGATCGCGCCCGCAACAGTCAGCCCGGGTTACGCGTTCACCCGATTGTCCTGGAGAAATGGGTGGACAAGGGGACCCCAAGTCGCTAGGAGGCGCACGGGGTGGAATGGCCCCATCCCGCGCCCCTTTCGGTCGCCCCGACCGCCGCCTCTCTCGCTGCAACGGACCAAAACATGTCGCGCTCCCTGACCATTGATGGCATCACCATCGACGACGATTCCGACTGTTACGTCATCGCCGAAATCGGACACAATCACCAGGGCGACCTGGACAAGTGCAAGCAGCTTTTCAAGGCTGCCAAGGAAGCCGGTGCCCACGCCGTTAAGCTGCAGAAGCGCGACAACCGGGCCCTGTTCACCAAGGCGATGTATGACAGCGTCTACAACTCCGAGAACTCGTACGGCGAAACATACGGCGAACACCGTGAATTTCTTGAATTCGGCAAGGAAAGCTATCAGGCCCTTCAGGCTTATGCCAAGGAACTGGAGATTACCTTTTTTTCCACCGCCTTCGACCATGACAGTGCGGATTTCCTGGCCGAGCTGGACATGCCGGCCTACAAAATCGCCTCGGGCGACATTACCAACATCCCGTTGATCGAATACGTGGCCAGGATCGGCAAGCCGATGGTCATTTCCACCGGCGGCGCCAACATGCAGGACGTTCAGCGCGCCTATGACGCGGTCATGGCCATCAACACCCAAGTGTGCATCATGCAGTGCACCAGCGGCTATCCGCCGAAGTGGTCGGAACTGAATCTGCGTGTGATCGACACCTACCGCCACGCCTTTCCGGACATCGTCATCGGCTTCTCGGCCCATGACAACGGTATCGCGATGCCGGTGGCATCGTACATGCTGGGCGCCCGCATGGTAGAGAAACACTTTACTCTCAACCGTGCGTGGAAGGGCACGGACCAGGCGTTCTCGCTTGAACCGACCGGCCTGCGCAAAATGATCCGCGACCTGCAACGAACCCGCATCGCGCTCGGCGACGGCCGCAAGCAGTGCTACCCCAGCGAGGAAAAGCCGCTGTTCAAGATGGCCAAGAAGATGGTGGCGTCCCGCGACCTGCCGGCCGGCCATGTGGTGACGCGCGAGGACATCAACTTCAAGGTGCCCAACGACGGCCTGCCTCCCTATGAGATCGACAAGGTCGTCGGGCGCACGCTCAAGGTCGATCTGGTCGAGGATCAGAACTACACTCTTGAAGACCTGACATGATCCCGACAGACTGGCCGGCGGCGGACCCATCCCGCCGTCCGGCCACCCTGGACCCGGCCGATGCCGCCTTCGTCGACGTGCAAGCGGGCATCCGGCTGCTGCTGCTGGATTTCGACGGCGTCCTGACCGACAACCACGTGTTCGTCATGGAAGATGGCCGCGAGGCCGTGCGCTGTTCGCGCTTTGACGGCATCGGTCTGCGCCGGCTGGAGCGCGCCGGCATCGAGGCTGTGATCGTCTCCACGGAAGCCAACCCGGTCGTCGGCGCCCGCGCCGGCAAGCTGAAGGTCGGCTGCCGCCAGGGCCTGTCCGACAAGGTCGCGGCGGCCGAGGCCCTGATGACCGAACGGGGTCTGGACTTCGGCGCCTGCGCCTTCCTCGGCAATGACGTCAACGACATCCCGTTGCTGCAACGGGTCGCCCTGCCGCTGGCCGTGGCCGATGCCCATCCCGGTGTCTGGCCTTGCGCACGCTGGCTGACCGGTCGGGCGGGCGGCGCTGGCGCGGTGCGCGAGATCTGCGACGCCTTCGGCGTGGCCCGCGACGTTCCGGCGCGGTATCCCTGACCCTGCGTTCCTGGTTCCCCGTCCTTCGTCCGTAGCGGAGCCCCCCATGACCAACCTGTTCGACCTGTCCGGCCGTGTTGTCGTCGTCACCGGCGGCCTGGGCCAGCTTGGGCGCCAGTTTACCCTGGCGCTGCGCGATGCCGGCGCGCGCGTGGCCGTGCTGGACCGCGCCAACGACGCCGCCACGATCGAACGCCGCTATGGCGCGGACGCACCGGACGACCGCCTGTTGTTCCTGGCCGCCGACGTAACCGACCGCGCCTCGCTGGAGGCCGCGCGCGCCCGCGTCGTGGAGACGTGGGAGGAACCGGCCGGTCTGATCAACAATGCCGCCCTGGACAGCCCGCCGGACTCGCCGGCCGAGGAAACCGGCCCGTTCGAGAGCTATCCCGAAACCTCCTGGGATACCGTGATGGCGGTGAACGCCAAGGGACCGTTCCTGTGCTGTCAGGTGTTCGGCGGCGCCATGGCCGAAGCCGGGCGCGGCTCCATCGTCAATGTGGCCTCGATCTACGGCGCCGTCTCGCCCGACCAGGGACTGTACGAATACCGCCGCCAGCGGGGCGAGGTATTCTATAAGCCGGTGGCCTACTCGGCCAGCAAGTCGGCGCTGTACAACCTGACCCGCTACCTGGCGACCTACTGGGGACCGAAAGGCGTGCGTGTCAACACGGTCACCTTCGCCGGCGTCTTCAACAACCAGGACACGGCCTTCCTCGACCGCTACTGCGCCAAGGTGCCGCTGGGCCGCATGGCGCAGGAAACCGAATACAATGGCGCCATGGTGTTCCTGATGGCGGATGCCTCGGCCTACATGACCGGCGCCAACGTAACCCTCGACGGCGGCTTCACCGCCTGGTGACAGGCCGCCGTCTGCCACAGGGCGCCCTGTGGACGCCTTTCAGGCGCGACGCCGTTGCAGCCGGACACGAACCCTTTGCCTGAGGACGAAAAGCGCTCCCATGACCACTTCCTCGCGGACCGGTGGCGACCATCCGGGCACCGAAGCCCCCCCGATCGTGATGCCCTTCGCCCCCGACACTGCCCTCATCGAGGCCCGCTATCCCGCGTTCCTGGACGCCGCGCGCAAGGCCCTGGACTGGGACGAGCTTGAGCGCATCGCCGAACGCCACAAGAACAGCGGAAGCGAGAAAAAGTACCTTGACACGGAAAAGTGGCTGCGACGCAAATACGCGGCCGCCATCTTTCTGAACCTGCACGATTGCAGACCGCTCGACATCCTGGACATCGGCACCGGGGCCGGTCATTTTCCATTTATCGCCAAGTCCTTGGGCCACAGCGTCCGGGCCATCGATCTGCCCGGCATCCCCCTCTATGACGATCTCTGCGCCTGGATGGGGATCGAAAAGCAGCCCTTCAAGGTGGAGGCCCGCCGCCCCCTGCCCGACCTGGGCCAGCGTTTCGACCTGATCACGGCCTTCATGATCGGCTTCAACACCAAGGCCGACGGAACCCTGTTCACGCTGGACGATTGGGCCTATTTCCTGGACGATGTGCGCGAACACCGGCTCAAGCCGGGCGGGCACCTGCTGCTCAAGATGATCCGCCAGCAGGACCGCAGCGGGCCGAAGTTCCGCGACCCTGCACTGATGGCGCTGTTCGACAGCCGGGGAGCGCGTTTGTATTCGGGCAGTTATGCCCTGTTTCAGCCGCTGCGCTAGCGGGTGCCCGTCGCCGGTCTGCGGCGCGGCGGAGCCAATCGCCTCTTGAACTCACCGGCCGCGCCCATTAAGACCTGCGGCAAGCTCCCTCGACGCGGGCGTCGGGTGGCAACGGCCCGACACAGGCCGGACCACCAGCGGGACCACCAGCCGGCCGCCGGCGCGCCATCAAAGCAGGGCGTGCCGACACGCCGCGCCCGACGGCATCGCCGCCCGTTCGCCCGCTTCATACTTTCAGCCCCGGCGCCGCGAGTCCCATGACCTTTCCAGACCTGATCCCCAACCTGATCGGCGGCCAGGCCCGCCCGGCCGCCAGTGGCCGCTCGTTCGCCAACCTGAACCCGCATGACGGCGGCGAGATCGGCCAAGTGGCCCGGTCCGAGGCCACCGACGTGGACGCCGCCGTCCAGGCCGCCCGCGCCGCGCAGACCGAATGGGCGGCGACCCCGGCGGTCCGGCGCGGGCACATCCTGCACCAGGTCATGAACGCGATCGAGGCCCGCACGGAAGACCTGGCCGCCGCCGTCGCCCGCGAGGCCGGCAAGCGCATGGCGGACAGTCGGGGCGAGGTCGGCGGCGCCATCCAGTGCGGCCGCTTCTTCGCCGGCGAAGGACAGCGCCTGTTCGGCCGCACCATGCCCAGCGGCACGCCGCACAAGTACAACATGACGGTGCGACAGCCCTGCGGCGTCGCCGGTCTCATCATCGCCGCCAACACGCCGGCACCGAACTTCGCCTGGAAAGTGTTCCCGGCGCTGATCTGCGGCAACGGCGTGGTGCTGAAAGCGGCCGAGGACACCCCCATCTCGGCCTGGATGATGGCCTCCATCGCCGAGGACGCCGGGCTGCCCAAGGGCCTGTTGAACGTGGTCCAGGGCCTGGGAGCGGAGGCCGGCCAGGCCCTGGTCGATCACCCCGGCGTCGATGTCATGAGCTTCACCGGCTCCACCGCCGTTGGTCGGCGCATCGCCGAGGCCTGCGGGCGCCAGCTCAAGAAGCTGTCGCTTGAACTGGGCGGCAAGAACCCGTTCGTGGTCTGCGACGATGCCGACATCGACCACGCCGTCAAGTGGGCCTGTCTGTCGGCCTACTCCAACGCCGGCCAGCGCTGCGCCGCCGGCAGCCGATTCCTGGTGTTCGAAAGCGTCTACGAGGTCTTCCGCGACAAGCTGGTGGCCGCCACCGAGGCCCGGACGCTGGGTATCCAGGACGACCACGACCTGGGTCCGGTCATCAACGAACGCCAGCTTTTTAACATGCTGAAGGCCATCGAGGGCGCCGCCGCGCGCGGCGCCCGCGTCGCCACCGGCGGCCACCGCGTGGGCGCGACCGGCTTCTATCTCGCGCCAACCGTCATCGAAAGCGTCGATCCGGCCGACGACATCAGCCAGACAGAGTTGTTCGGACCGGTCGCCAACCTGTACAAGGTGCGCGATTTCGCCCATGCGCTCCAGATGGCCAACGACCATCCCTACGGCCTGACCGCCTGCATTCATACCCGCAGCGTCGATCGCGCGCTGGCCTTCAGCCACGCCGTCCAGGCCGGGGCCACGGTGGTCAACGCGGGCACCTACGGCTCAGAGCCGCACATGCCGTTCGGCGGCCCCAAGCAGTCCGGCAATGGCAGCCGCGAGCCGGGAACCGAGGCGCTCGACGTCTACAGCGAGTTGAAGGACATCTATCTCAACGTCGATCCCGCGAAGCTGTAGGACACGCCGCCGCCATGCCCGCCTCTCCCTCCTGCGTGGCGCTGATCCCGGCGCGGTCCGGCTCCAAGCGCGTCGTGGACAAGAACATCCGCCTGCTGGGCGACCATCCGGTCATGGCCTATACCATCCAGGCCGCGCTGGCCTCTGGCGTGTTCGGCAGGGTGATCGTGTCCACCGACAGCGAGGCCTATGCCGGGATCGCGCGCCACTACGGCGCCGAGGTGCCGGGGCTGCGCCCGGCCGCTTATGCCTCCAGCACCTCGCCCGACATCGAGTGGATCGTCCATACGCTGCGGCTGCTGGCCGAGCGGGGAGACCCGTTCGACTGCTTCTCCATCCTGCGGCCCACCAGTCCGTTCCGCCAGCCGGAAACGATCCGACGCGCCTGGGCGGCGTTTTCCACCGAGACCGGCGTGGACTCGCTGCGGGCGGTGGAAAAAGTGCGCCAGCACCCCGGCAAGATGTGGGCCGTGCGCGGCAACCGCATGACGCCGCTGATGCCGCTGGTGCGCGAGGACGAAACCCCCTGGCATTCCAGCCAGATGGCCAGCCTGCCCGCGTTCTACATCCAGAACGCCAGCCTTGAGATCGCCTGGTCGCGGGTGGCGCTGGAGGACAACACGATTGCTGGCAGCGTCGTCATGCCCTTCCTGACCGACGACATGGAAGGCTTTGACATCAACGACATGCAGGACTGGTGGTACGCGCGGCACCTGCTGGCGGAGGGAACGGCGCGTCTTCCCACCGTGTCCGTGCCGCCGGTCGGCGCCACCGGCGCTTGAGTTCAGATCGCAATCAGGGACCGAGGAGAGGACCACCATGGGTGATTTGGTCGGCACGGCCGTCGAAGGCGAGTTGTATTACGCCGAACAGGGGGAGTTCGACCGCATCCGGCGGCTCAACGCGGAACCCTCGGCACGCGCGCGCCTGTTCGCCGACATGGCGCGACTGAACGCCTTGTACATGATCGCCAACGCGGGGTCGGGCCATATCGGGTCGTGCTTCTCGTCCATGGACATCGTCGCCTGGCTGCACCTGGAGGAGATGCGCCGCGCCGACGACGACACGGCGCTCGATCTGTACTTCTCCTCAAAGGGGCACGACGCGCCGGGGCTTTATGCCGTGCTGATCGCGCTCGGCCGTCTGCCGCGCGAGTGGGTCCACAAGCTGCGCCACATCGACGGCCTGCCCGGTCACCCCGACGTGGGCACGCCACACATGGTGACCAACACCGGCTCGCTTGGCATGGGCATCTCCAAGGCCAAGGGCATGGCCTTCGCCCGCCGCCGCCAGGGTGTGGACGGGCGCCTCTACGTCATGACCGGCGACGGTGAGTTGCAGGAAGGCCAGATCTGGGAATCGCTGGTCTCCGCCGCCAACCACGGCCTGGACGAGATCACCGTTCTGGTCGATCACAACAAGTTGCAGTCGGACTATCTGGTCAGCCAGACCAGCGATCTGGGCGACCTGTCGGCCAAGTTCGCCGCCTTCGGCTGGCATGTGGAACGCGTCGACGGCCACGACATAGACCAGCTTGCCGGCGCACTGACGCGCTGCAAGGCGGCGCACAAGCCGCAGGTCATCATCTGCGACACCGTGAAGGGCAAGGGCGTCTCCTTCATGGAACACACGGCGATGGAGTCCGACGCCGCCCAGTACACCTTCCATTCCGGCGCACCCAAGGCCGACCAATACACCCGCGCCGCTCAGGAACTGATCGACAACATCAACGCCCAACTTGAGGCGACCGGCAACCGGCCGCTTGAGCTGGAGAAAGTCACCAACAAGCCGGCCCCGCCGGCCGGCAGTACGAAGCGCCTTCAGCCCGCCTACACGGCGGCCCTGATGGCGGCGGCCGAGCGCATGCCCTCACTGGTGGCGCTGGACGCCGACCTGTTGCTGGACACCGGCCTGATCCCCTTCCGCGAGCGGTATCCCGACCGCACGGTCGAATGCGGCATCGCCGAAATGGACATGGTCAGTCAGGCCGGCGGCATGGCGCTGCAGGGCTTGGTCCCGGTGGCGAACTCGTTCGCCTGCTTCCTGTCCACGCGCCCGAACGAGCAGATCTACAACAACGCCACCGAAGGCACGAAGGTCGTTTATGTCGGCTGGCTGGCCGGCGTTCTGCCGGCCGGACCCGGTCACTCGCACCAGTCGGTGCGCGACATCGCCGCCGTCGGCGGCGTGCCCGGCCTGACCCTTATCGAGCCCTCCTGCCCAGAGGAGGTCGGCCCGCTGCTGGACTGGGCGTTGGAGACCAACGACGGCTCCAGCTACTTCCGCATGACCTCCATTCCCTATGCGCTGCCGTTCACGCTGCCCGAGGGCTATGTGGCCCGGACCGGGCGAGGCGTGCGCGTGGGCGGACACGACGGTGATGCCGTGATCGTCGCCTATGGCATGGTCATGCTGGCGGAAGCCTGCAAGGCCGCCGACCTCCTGAAGGAACGCCACGGAATCGGTCTGGAAGTCATCAACCTGCCATGGCTGAACCGCGTGGACGGCGCCTGGCTGGCCCAGACCCTGGCCGGCAAGCGCGCCCTGTTCACGCTGGACAACCACTACCTGGACGGCGGCCAGGGCGAACGGGTGCTGACGGCAGCCTTCGAACAGGGCCTGGGCGGGCTGACCTGCCAGCGCTTCGGCCTGACCGAGGTGCCGCCCTCCGGTGCCAACCCGGCGGTCCTGAAGAAGGTCGGCCTGGACGCGGAAAGCCTGGCCCAGGGCATCGCCGCCCGCCTGCTCGCGTGAGCCGGCGCGGATGCCGGACGTCCGTACCCTGAAAGGCCGGCTGCGCACGCTGCCCGGCCTGCGTGCCCTGCGTCTGGCGCGCCTGCGCCGCATTGCGCGCAGGCGCGGCCATGCGGACTGGCGGGCGCTGCTGGCCGGCGCCGATGCGACCGCATGGGAGGCGGCCCGGCAGGCAGCCGACGGACCGCGCGTCCTGATCGCCACCGGTATCGGCGGCCACCTGGCCCTGTCCGCCCTGGACAGCACGCTTGGCGTGGCCCTGACCCTGCGCGGCGCCCGGGCGCGCTATCTGCTGTGCGACCAGACGCTTCCGGCCTGCCAGATGGCCGAGACCGGATGGTATCCCGACACCGGGCGCTTCGCCCGGCGGGGGCCTGCGGACCTGTGCGGACACTGCCACCGCCCGGCTGTGAACGGCTTCGCTACCAGCGGTTTGCCGGTGGACACCTACGGGGCCCACATCACCGACGGCCACCGCGCCGAGGCACGCCACCTGGCCACGAACACGCCGGCGGACGCCATCCCCGCGCTAACCCTCGCGGGCGCGGCCATCGGCGAGGTCGCGCTGTCCGGCGCCCTGCGTTTTTTCGCGCGCGGCGACCTGACGGCGGAGCCCCACGGCGAAGCGGTGCTGCGCCGCTACCTTGAGGCCGCCGTGCTGACCTTTCGCGCGGTCGAGACCGCCGTGCGCGCCGATCACATCGACATCGTGGTGACCCATCACGGCATCTATGTGCCGCAGGGGGCAGCGCGTCTGGGGGCGCTGGCCGCCGGTGCCCGCGTCGTCACCTGGAACCCGGCCTATCGGCGTCACTGCTTCCTGTTCAGCCACGACGACACCTATCACCATACCTTGCGGGACGAGCCCGTTTCCGCATGGGAGGATCTAAGCCTGGACGAGCGCCGCGAGGGCGCCATCCTGGACTACCTGAAGAGCCGTTGGACCGGCGCCAACGACTGGATCTGGTTCCATGAATCGCCGCAGTTCGACTGCCACCGCATCGTTCGCGAACTGGGGTTGGATCCGGACCGGCCCGTCATCGGCCTGCTGACCAACGTGGTCTGGGACGCGCAATTGCACTACCCGGCCAATGCCTATGGTTCCATGCTGGATTGGGTGGAGGACACCATCCGCTACTTCGCCTGCCGGCCCGACCTGCAACTGGCTATCCGTGTCCATCCGGCCGAGATCCGGGGCGACCCCGCGTCTCGCCAGCGCGTCGCCGACGAGATCGCGGCGCGCTTTCCCACCCTGCCCGACAACGTCTTCGTCGTCGGGCCGGACAGCGCCGTCAGCACCTATGCCCTGCTGGAGCTTTGCGACACCGCCCTGATTTTCGGCACCAAGATGGGGGTGGAACTGACGGCCATGGGGATCCCGACCATCGTCGCCGGCGAGGCCTGGATCCGCAACAAGGGCTTGGCCCAGGAGGCCGAAAGCCCCCAGCACCATCGCGCCCTGCTGGATGCGTTGCCGCGCCGGACCCGGCTGGACGAGCGGACGGTGCGCCGCGCGCGACGCTATGCCTATCACTTTTTCTTCCGGCGCATGATCCCGCTGCCGTTCATGGAAGCGACCGGCGGCTGGCCGCCCTTCATGCCCCGGCCGGAGAACCTGGACGCCCTGCGAACGGGCGCTTCGCCCGGCCTGGACGTGATCTGCGACGGCATTCTGACCGGATCGCCGTTCATCTTCCGCGCCGAAGACCACCCGGACACCGGGACGCGTTGACACAAACCGCGGAACGGAAACCCGCCCGGGATCACGCCCCCATACGCACCGGCACGCGGCGCCGGCCCCAGGTGCCCGGCGGACCCTCTATAACGCCCGGCAGTCGGGTGCCGCAGGTCAGGCAGTGTCCGGTCTCATCCAGATGCCAGGCGCCCAGTTCGTACCAGTCGCGTTCGATCACCCGCGTTCCGCATC
>CAYFTQ010000048.1:0-10956 GCA_964346035.1 uncultured Roseospira sp.
GGGGCGAAAGCCCGCCAACGGTTCGGCGCACGGTGCGCGGTCGTCGGTCAGGGTGTCGCCCACCTGGGTGTCCGCGACCGACTTGATGCCGGCCATGATGAAGCCCATCTCGCCGGCCGACAGGGTCTCTGTCTCCACCAGCTTGGGCGAGAACATGCCCACCTTGTCGATGGGATGCGCGGCGCCGGTGCGCATCATGCGCATCTTCATGCCCTTGCGGAAACTGCCGTCGATGACGCGCACCAGGATGATGACACCCAGATAGGGGTCGTACCAGCTATCCACCAGCAGGGCCTTGGGCGGTGCGTCGGCGTCGCCCGTGGGCGGGGGCAGCCGCTTGACCAGCGCCTCCAGCACCTCGGGCACGCCCTGGCCGGTCTTGGCCGAGATCATGACCGCCTCGGCGGCGTCGATGCCGATGACGTCCTCGATCTGTTCCCTGATGCGCTCGGGCTCGGCCGCAGGCAGGTCGATCTTGTTCAGGACCGGGACGATTTCCAGGTTGTTCTCGATCGCCAGATAGACGTTGGCCAGCGTCTGCGCCTCCACCCCCTGCGAGGCATCGACAACCAGCAGGGCGCCTTCGCAGGCCGCCAGGGAGCGCGAAACCTCGTAGGAAAAGTCCACATGCCCGGGCGTATCCATCAGGTTGATGGCATAGGTCCTGCCGTCCGACGCCTGATAGGTCAGGCGCACGGTCTGGGCCTTGATGGTGATGCCGCGTTCGCGCTCCAGGTCCATGCTGTCCAGAACCTGGTCCTTCATCTCGCGGTCTGTCAGCCCGCCGCACATCTGGATCATGCGGTCCGCCAGCGTGGACTTGCCGTGATCGATATGCGCGATGATGGCGAAGTTGCGGATGTGCGACAGGTCTGTCATGGCGTATCCGGGCTGTCAGGGCGCCGGGGGCCTGGCGCCCACCGGGACGCGGACCATAGGCGCAAATGGTGCCGCATTCAACGCCGCCCGCGGCCGCCCGGGCAGGCGGCAAGGGACCCGGCGGCCCGAATCCGGTAGCAAAGGTCTAGAACTTTTGGCATAGTCTCGCGGTCTGGGTGAGAGAGGCTGTGACAGACGGGTCACCGGCCAGGGAGGAGAGAACGCCGGCGCGCCGGGAGCGCACGTCCAGCATCGGCCCTTAGGCGCGGAAGGTGAGGGGACATGGATCCTGCCGACAGCAACCAGACGCCAGCCGCCACCCTTGACGCGCCCTATCTTCTGGCGCTGGCACGGCGCAAAACCGTGGCCTCGCGCAATGCGCTGGCCGAGACCATCACGGCCCTGTTCGCGCAGGACGCGGATACGCTGAACGACCGAGAGTTCGCCCTGATGGCGGATATCCTGCGGCGCGTTCTGAAGGAGATCGAGGTTTCCGTGCGTCGGCGCATCGCCGCCGAGTTCGCCAGCCGCCCCGATGTGCCGCGCGATCTGCTGACCTTCCTGGCCAATGACGAGATCGACGTCGCCTATCCCGTTCTCAGTCAGAGTCCGGTCCTGCGCGACGCCGATCTAGTCGAGGTCATCCGCAACCGCACCCTGGAACACCAACTGGCCGTCGCCGTGCGCGCCGGGGTCAGCGAGGCGGTGGCCGACGAACTGGTCGGCACCAACAATGAAACCGTGATCACCGAGCTTCTGAAAAACCCCGACGCCAGAATCTCGCGCGCCACGCTGGCCTATCTGGTGGAACAGTCGCGCCGGGTGGGCGGCTATCGCGAACCCATCCTGTCGCGCAAGGAACTGCCCGAGGATCTGGCGCGGCGCCTGGTGCTTTGGGTATCGGCGGCGCTGCGCAAGGTGATCGTCGATCGCTTCCAGCTTGATCCCGACGAGGTGGACGCGCTGCTGGAGGAGGCCGCGCTGTCCGACGACGGCGACGACAGCCCCGCGACGCACGAGCCGGCGGCGGTGGAACGCCTGGCCGAGGAACTCAGCGCGGCCGGGCGCAATGACGCCGACCTGATGATCTCGGCACTTCAGAACGGCGAGGTCTCGCTGTTCCTCACCCTGTTCGCGCGTGCGTCCGGCATGCGGGAAATCCTGGTCCGGCGCATGCTGTTCGAGCCCGGCGGCGAGGGGCTGGCCATCGCCTGCAAGGCGCTGGATCTGGCGCGCGAGGATTTTTCCGTCATCTTCCTGTTCTCGCGCAAGGCGCGCCCGGTGCCGCCATCCGTGCTGCGCGACGAGCACCACGCCGTCATGGACCTGTACGACCGCATGCCGCGCGAGGCCTGCCAGACCGTGCTGGCGCGCTGGCGGCGCGATCACAACTATCTCAAGGCCCTGCTGGCGGTCGATTTTTCCGAGGACGCGATAGCATCCGGGGCCGTGACGGGGCCGCAGCCGCTGTGACGCCGTATCCGGGCCCCGCGCGGGGCGCGCGCGGGACCCGGGTGCCGGTTCAGCTTTTGACCTTGGGGTCCAGGTCGCCGGCGGCGTAGCGCCGGGCCATCTCGGCCAGCGGGATGGGCTTGATTTTGTGCGCCTGGCCGGCGGTCCCGAAGGCCTCATAGCGGTCCTCGCAAACCGTCTGCATGGCCTCCATCGACGGCTTCAGGTACTTGCGGGGGTCGAATTCCTCAGGCTTGTCCTTCAGCACCTTGCGAATGGTTCCGGTGATGGCCATGCGACAGTCGGTGTCGATGTTGACCTTGCGCACGCCATTCTTGATGCCCTCGACGATTTCGGATACCGGCACGCCCCAGGTTGCCGGCATGGCGCCGCCGTTCTCGTTGATCAGGTCCTGCAGGTCCTTGGGCACGGTCGAGGAGCCATGCATCACCAGGTGGGTATCCGGCAGGCGTTTGTTGATTTCCTTGATGACCGTCATGGCCAGGATGTCGCCGGTCGGCTCGCGCGTGAACTTGTAGGCGCCATGGCTGGTCCCGATGGCCACGGCCAGGGCGTCCACCTTGGTGCGGGCAACGAAGTCGGCGGCCTCGTCCGGGTCGGTCAGCAGCTGGGAGTGGTCCAGCGTGCCGTCGAAGCCGTGGCCGTCCTCCTTGTCGCCCTTGCCGGTCTCCAGCGAGCCCAGGCAGCCCAGTTCGCCCTCGACCGAGACGCCGACCATGTGCGCGGCCTCGGCCACCTTGCCGGTGACGCCATGATTGTACTCGTACGACGCGGGGGTCTTGGCGTCCGCCTCCAGCGAGCCATCCATCATGACCGAGGAAAAGCCGTTGGCGATGGCCGACAGGCAGGTGGACATGGAGTTGCCATGGTCCTGGTGCATGACGACCGGGATGTCCGGATACATCTCGGTCACCGCCTGGATCATGTGCTTGATCATGATATCGCCGGCATAGCCGCGGGCGCCGCGACTGGCCTGCAGGATGACCGGCGAATCGGTCTTCTGCGCGGCGTTCATGATGGACAGCACCTGTTCCATGTTGTTGACGTTGAACGCCGGCACGCCATAGCCATGTTCGGCGGCGTGATCAAGGACTTGGCGCAGGGAAACCAGAGCCATACCTGTCTCCTTCCAAAGCGTTTCGGGACTGCGACCGGACCGTTCGGCCCGACGGGTACGACCATCATAGCAGCGACGGCGCGCGTGGCCAGCCGCGCGTGGGCATGTGTATGGTTTCACCCCACCCGTGAGGGCGGGCCATGCCCGTGTCCGCGCGCCCACGCCCACGCACGCCGAGGTCAGCCGTGTGACCGCACCCGGATCGGATCGCCGGCCTCTCCCGGGGCCTCTCCCGGGGCCTCTCCCGGGGCGGGACCGGCCGGCGGTGGCCAGCCGGACCGGAGGCGGGCGTGGTCAAGGGGCGCCAGCGCCGCCAGGAAGTCCTCGGCCACCGCTCGCCAGCCGTGGCGCTGGGCGTAGGCCCGGCACGCCGCCCGGTCCAGGCCCAGGGCCGCCAGGGCGGCGGCGCGCAGGTCTTCGGACAGCACACCGACCGGATTGGCCGGATCGACGCCGGCCAGGACGTCGCGCGGACCGGCAACCGGAAACGCGGCCACCGGAAGGCCGCAGGCCAGCGCCTCCAGCAGCACCAGGCCAAAGGTATCGGTGCGGCTGGGGAAGACCAGAGCGTCGGCGGCGGAATAGCACGCGGCGATGGCGGCATCGTCGGGCGGCTGGGTGAAGCACACGTCCGGATAGCGCCGCCGCAGGCCGTCCAGCGCCGGCCCCACGCCGGCCACCACCTTGCTGCCCGGCAGGTCCAGGTCCAGGAACGCGGGCAGGTTCTTTTCCGCCGCCAGCCGGCCCAGAAACAGAAAGATCGGACGCGGCAGGCGGGCGAACGGCGCCGTTGCCGGATCGACGGGACGAAAGGTGCCGGTCTCGACGCCATGCGACCAGACGCGGACATTGCGAAAGCGGCGCCGGATCAGTTCATCGGCCGTCGAGCGCGCCGGCACCAGCACCCGCGCGGCCGGCCGGTGAACATGGCGCATCCAGGCGTACATCAGCCCCAGCGGCGTGCGGAAGCGGGTATGCATGTATTCCGGAAAGCGCGTGTGATAGGCCGTTGTGAAGGACCAGCCCCAGTCCAGGCAGGCCTTGCGGGCGGCCAGACCGAGCGGTCCCTCGGTGGCGATGTGAACCGCGTCGGGCCTGGCGTCCGCCATCATGCGGCGCAGGCCGCGCCTTGGAAGAAGCGCCAGCCGGATTTCCGGATAGGTCGGCATCGGCATGGAGCGGAAGGCGCCCGGCTCGATCACCGTGACGACATGGCCGCGAGCCTCCAGCTCGCGCCTCAGGGCCTCGACCACGCGCACCACACCGTTGATCTGGGGCCGCCATGCATCGGTCACCAGGCAGATGCGCACGCCGTGGGTTCCTTTCCCTGCCAGGTCGGCGGCCGGGCCCGAGACCGGCCAGCGGGCACGGGCTCCGCCCCTATTCGGCGCCCGGGTCGGCGCCCGGGTCGGCGCCCGGGTCGGCGCCTTCTTCGCTGCTTGCCTCCGCCTCCGCCTGGTCGCGCAGATAGCGGCGCCAGGCGGCCACGTTGCGGTTGTGTTCGTCCAGCGTCTCGGCGAACGCGTGGCCACCGCTGCCGTCGGCGACGAAGAAGATATCCTTGGTCTGCATCGGATTGAGCACGGCGGCGATGGCATCGCGCCCGGGGTTACAGATCGGCCCCGGCGGCAGGCCGTCAATGACATAGGTGTTGTAGGGCGTGGCTGCCTTCAGCTCTGAGCGGCGCAGGCCGCGCCCCAGCACGCCCGATTTGTCTATGCCATAGATGACCGTGGGGTCGGATTGCAGACGCATGCCCCGGTTCAGGCGGTTGATGAACACGCCGGCGACGTGGGCGCGTTCCTCGGGCAGGCCGGTTTCTCGTTCCACGATGGACGCCAGGATGACGGCCTGTTCGGGCGTTTCCAGGGGCAGACCCTCGGCGCGGCCGGGCCACAGCTCGGCCAGAGTCTCCTCCATGGCGGTCGTCATGCGCCGCAGGATGTCGTCCCGGGTTTCGCCCAGAGTGAAATGATAGGTTTCCGGCAACAGGTCGCCTTCACCCGGTTGCACGGTGATGGCGCCCTTCAGGCCCTCGGCCTGGCGCAGCAAGGCCAGCGCGCGCTGGGTTGTGGCACCCTCGGGCAGGGTCACCCGGCGGGCCACCACATCGCCCCGGGTCAGGGTATCCAGGGCGCCCCGGGGTGTCACGGCGACATCGAAACGGTATTCGCCGGCCTTGAGGTCGCGCGCGCGATCGGCGATCCGGACCCCGATCTCGAACACGAACGGATCGGCGATGACACCGGCGTCGGCGAGCTGTCCGGCGATGGTCCCCAGGTCGCTGCCCGGCGCCACCACCACGGTGACGGGCTGGGTCAACGGGCCGGGGGTCTCGAAGCGCTGGTGCAGGGTCTGGAGCCCGATCACGACGGCCAGGACGATGATCCCGGCGCTGACCGACAGGGTGGTGATGAGGGCGCGCGGCCAACCGTCGCCGCGCCCGCCCGGCGCCCGCCGGCGGGTCCGGCCGGCTTCTGGACTCAGGCCCGGCTGGGCGGATCGCGGCGCCACCGACCCGGAATCGTCGGCCCCTTCCGTTCCTGGCGGAGGCTCGGCAACGCTCATCGCGTGCGGCTCTCGCGGCTCCACAGGCGCCGGCTCACGGCGCCCGCCCAAGGATCAGGCAGGCATTGGTCCCGCCGAAGCCGAAGCTGTTCGACAAGGCATGGCGGACCGTCTTCTCGCGCGCCTGATGTGGCACCAGGTCCATGTCGCAGCCCTCGGACGGGTTGTCCAGGTTCAGCGTCGGCGGCAGCACCCCGTCGCGCATGGCGAGAATGGTATAGATCGCCTCGACGCTGCCGGCGGCCCCCAGCAGGTGGCCGATGGCCGACTTGGTCGAAGACATGGACACGGCTTCGGCGTGGGACCCGAACAGGCGCTTGACGGCGTCGTGCTCGATCTGGTCACCCAGTGGTGTCGAGGTGCCGTGCGCGTTGATGTAGTCGATGTCCTCGGCATTGAGGCCGGCGTTGCGCAGCGCCGCGCGCATGGCGCGATAGCCGCCGTTGCCGTCCTCCGCCGGGGCGGTGATGTGGTGGGCGTCGCCGCTCATGCCGTAGCCCTTGACCTCGGCATAGATACGCGCGCCGCGGGCCTTGGCGTGCTCGTATTCCTCCAGCACGACGACACCCGCACCCTCGCCCATGACGAAGCCGTCACGGTCCCGGTCCCAGGGACGGGAGGCTTCGGTGGGACGGTCATTGAAGCCGGTGGTCAGCGCGCGGGCGGAACAAAAGCCGGCCAGACCAAGCCGGTTGATGGCCGATTCCGTGCCGCCGGCGACCATGACGTCGGCGTCGCCGAACATAATCATGCGGCTGGCATCACCGATGGCGTGGGCGCCGGTCGAGCAGGCCGTCACGACGGCGTGGTTCGGCCCCCTGAAGCCATGGCGGATGGAGACGTTGCCGGAGACGAGGTTGATCAGGTTGGCCGGAATGAAGAACGGGCTGAGTTTGCGCGGGCCGTGCTTCTCCATGGTCAGGGCGCCCTCGGCGATGCCCTTCAGGCCGCCGATGCCGGACCCGATGATCACGCCGGTGCGTTCGCGGTCTTCGTCGTCCTCGGGTTGCCAGCCGGAATCCAGCACGGCCTCGTCTGCTGCCTTCAGGCCGAAGACGATGAACTCGTCCATGCGGCGCCGGTCCCTGGGACTGGCCGCGCTGTCCGGTTCGAACGCGCCCGGCTCGTCTCCGCGCGGCACCATGCCGGCGACCTTCGATGGCAGGTCGGAAACGTCGATATGATCGATGGCCCGAAGGCCGGAGGCACCGGCCGTGATGCGCTCCCAGTTGTGTGCCACACCCACGCCCAGCGGCGTAACCATGCCCAGTCCCGTAACGACGACTCGTCTCATTGCCCCTGCCATGTCTGCGAGGTCCGAACAGTCGCCGGGCGGCGCCCGGCGCGGCCGACCGCCATGCCGGCGTGCCACGCGGCGCGCCGCCGGTCGGTCAGGGCCGCCGGGGCGCCGCGCGGATGCCGACTACTTCTGCTGGTCGTTGATGAAGGTGATGGCGTCCTTGACCGTCAGGATCTTTTCGGCCGCGTCATCGGGAATTTCGCACTGGAACTCTTCCTCGAACGCCATGACCAGCTCGACGGTGTCGAGGCTATCGGCGCCAAGATCGTCAATGAAGCTGGCATTCTCGGTAACCTTGGTTTCTTCGACACCCAGGTGCTCGACCACGATCTTCTTCACGCGCTCGGCGACATCGCTCATCTTGATTCGTCCTTGACTTGAATTCCCATGGAACAAACGGTACGGGTTTTCGGGTTCGCGGCGCGACACCATCCGGGCATGCGTGACCGGCACGATGCGTTCGGCGCGGCGCGGCGGCGCCACACGCTCGCGCGGGAGGGACCGGCAACCAGAGTGGCAGTGCCTATCATATTCGACCCCGCTTGGCCAGCACCCCAAGACCCCTTGTGAACACTCGCGAAAGCGCCTTCCGGGGCGGCCATCAGATCATCGCCATGCCACCGTTGACGTGCAGCGTCTGGCCCGTGACATAGCCGGCCTCGTTGCTGGCCAGATAGACGGCGGCGGCACCGATATCCTCGGCGCGTCCCATCGCGCCGGCCGGGATGGCGGCCAGCAGGCGCGCCTTCTGATCGTCGTTGAGGGCGTCGGTCATGGCAGAGGCGATGAACCCGGGCGCGATACAATTGACGGTGATGCCCCGCGGCGCAACCTCGCCGGCCAGGGACTTGCTCATGCCGATCAAGCCGGCCTTGGAGGCAGCATAGTTCGCCTGGCCCGGGTTGCCGGTGACGCCGACGATGGAGGACACCGAAATGATGCGGCCCCAGCGCCGTTTCATCATGCCCTTCAGGGCCGCGCGTGAAAGCCGGAAGGCGGCGGCCAGGTTGACCTCCATCACGGTGGCCCAGTCCTCGTCCTTCATCCGCATGGCCAGCCCGTCGCGGGTCAGGCCGGCGTTGTTGACCAGGATATCCAGGCCGGTCCCGGCGGCCTGCTCGGCGGCCTCGACCAGGCCGGTGACGGCGGCGGCGTCGGACAGGTCGCAGGGCGCCACGTGGGTGCGCGAGCCCAACGCGCCGGCCAGGGTCTCCAGCGCCTCGCGCCGGGTCCCCGACAGCACCACCGATGCGCCCTGGCCGTGCAGCGCGCGCGCGATGGCGCCGCCAAGACCGCCTGAGGCGCCGGTGACAAGGGCGGTGCGTCCCGAAAGATCGAACATGACGAAGGGGTCCTCGCACGGGGCCGCAGGCGCGGCCGGTTACAGGCTTTTCAGGAAAGCCTCGACATCCTGGGGCGTTTCCACCGACACGCCGCGCAGTCCCCGGTCGATGCGCCGCGCCAGCCCGGACAGAACCTTGCCGGAGCCCAGCTCGACCAGGGTCTCGACGCCCTGGTCGCGCATGAACAGGACGCTTTCGCGCCAGCGCACGGCGCCGGTCACCTGTTCCACCAGGCGACGCCGAATATCCTCCGGGTCATCGATGGCGGCGGCCAGCACGTTGGCGACCAGGGGCGGGCGAGGCGGCGACAACCGCACCTCGGCCAGGGCCTCGGCCATCGCCTCGGCCGCCGGGGCCATCAGGGCACAGTGGAACGGCGCGCTGACCGGCAGCATGACGGCGCGCTTGGCGCCCCGGCCGGCGGCAGCCTCGACCGCCAGCTTGACCGCCTCGGCATGACCGGACACGACGACCTGGCCAGGGGCGTTGTCGTTGGCGGCCGTGCAGATCCGCCCCTCGCCGGTGACCTCGGCCACGATCGCGGCCGCGGCGTCCACGTCCAGACCCAGCAGGGCGGCCATGGCGCCTTCGCCGACGGGAACGGCGCGCTGCATGGCGCGGCCCCGGACCCGCAACAGGCGGGCGGTGTCCGACAGCGTCAGGGCGCCGGCGGCGGCCAGGGCCGAATACTCGCCCAGCGAATGGCCGGCGACGAAACGCGCGCTCTCGCCAAGGCTCACATGGCCCTCGCGCTCCAGCACGCGGACCACGGCCATGGACGATGCCATCAGGGCTGGCTGGGCGTTCTCGGTCAGGGTCAGGGTCTCGGCCGGTCCGTCGCGCATGAGCGCAAAAAGAGCCTGGGACAGGGCCTCATCGACTTCCTCGAAAACCTCGCGCGCGGCCGGGAACGCCTGCGCCAGCGCCACCCCCATGCCGACGGCCTGTGACCCCTGACCCGGGAACATGAACGCCCGGGTCCGCGCTGCCTCGCTCATCGCTGGCCTGCCTCCTGTGTCCATGGCGCGCCAGGGCGCCCCCGCGCGGGGGCTGGCGCGCTCCTCCCCGAACGAGGAGCGGGGGGCAAAGTGTGAAAGCGTGCAACACTTGTCAAGCACGGCTTGCGCCCGGTGCGGGGATGTGTATAGTGCCGGCCTTCCCTCGACCCGCCGGCGTGGCCGTCGGCAGGCCGTGGGTTTTTTTGTCCGGGGCTCCACTCGCGTGACGGGGGTGCCCGGGGCACCCTTGCCGGCGCTGGGCCGGCTATGCCCGTCGTGCGGTTGACCGGTCTGGACCGGTGACCGCGCCGCGTGGGCTGAGATAATCCAAAAGGGACGCACGCATCATGGGTCTTTATGAAACCGTGGTGATCGCCCGGCAGGATCTGTCCGCCAACCAGGTTGACCAACTGGCGGATCAGGTGACCGAGGTGATTACACAGGGTGGCGGCAAGGTCACCAAAAAGGAATACTGGGGCCTTCGCGGTCTGGCTTATCGCATGAAGAAGAACCGCAAGGGTCACTACTTCATGTTGAATGTGGACACGCCCCCGCCCGCCCTGCACGAGGCGGAACGGCGCCTGCGCCTGAACGAGGACGTGCTGCGCTACATGAGCATCCGGGTTGAGGAACTGGAGGACCAGCCCTCGGCCATGATGCAAAAGAACGAGCGCAGCGAGCGGCCCGAACGGGGCGGCCGCCGGGGCGAGCGTGGTGATCGCGGTGGCGACCGTGGTGATCGCGGGGGCGACCGTGGCGATCGCGGGGGCGACCGTGGCGATCGCGGGGGCGATCGCGGCCCGCGCGGCGGCGAGCGCCGCGCCGAACCCACCAAGCCGGCGACGGAGGCATGACCATGGCACGACGGCCTTTCTTTCGGCGGCGCAAGACCTGCCCGTTCTCCGGCGCCAACGCGCCGAAGATCGACTACAAGGACATTCGCTTGCTGTCGCGTTACGTGTCGGAGCGCGGCAAGATCGTGCCCAGCCGTATCACGGCGGTCTCGGCGAAGAAGCAGCGGGAGTTGGCGCGGGCCATCAAACGCGCGCGCTTCCTGGGTTTGCTGCCCTACGTCATCCGTCAGTAACCGGCGCGACGTCCGGCACCCGGGCCTGGCCCGGGGCCGACCCTGGTGCCGGCGGGAGCGGCGCGGCCATGCCTCAGACCCTGCTGATCGCAATTGTCGCCGGTGTTGCCGGCGCTCTTCTTTATGCCGCGATCATCGCGCTGGGCCCGGTGCTGGGCGTTCTGCCCTGGGCTCTGTCGCCGGTCCCGTTG
>CAYFTQ010000049.1:0-8434 GCA_964346035.1 uncultured Roseospira sp.
AGGTCAACTGCGCCGTCGTCAATGGCGGCGACGGCAGCCACGAACACCCCACTCAGGCCTTGCTGGACGCGCTGACCATCCGCCGCCGACGCGGTCGCCTGGACGGCCTGCGCGTGGCCATCTGCGGCGATATCGTCCACAGCCGGGTGGCGCGCTCCAATATCATCCTGCTGACCACGATGGGCGCCCAGGTGCGCCTGATCGGTCCGCGCACGCTGGCGCCGGTCTCGTTCGAGGCCATGGGGGTGGAGGTCTTCACCAACATGCGCGACGGCCTGACGGATTGTGACATCGTCATGATGCTGCGCCTCCAGACGGAGCGCATGCGCGGCAACTTCATTCCCTCGGTGCGGGAGTACTTCCGATTCTACGGGCTCGATCGGGACAAGCTGGCCCGCGCCCGACCGGATGCCCTGATCATGCACCCGGGTCCCATGAACCGGGGCGTGGAGATCGACTCCGACGTCGCCGACAACTTCGAGCGTAGCGTCATCCGCGAACAGGTCGAAATGGGGGTGGCGGTGCGCATGGCCGTGCTACGCCTGCTGGCCGCCAACCTGGATGAAAGCCGCCGCAATCAAACGACGCTGGTCGGCGCGGGAGGGGTCTGATGGCGGTGAATGCCCCTGGTCCCGTGGCGTATATCAAGGCCCGCCTGCTGGACCCGGCCAGCGGGCTGGATGCCATCGGCGGACTGTTGACCGAGGGCGAGCATATCGTCCGCCTGGCGCCCGGCCTGTTCGCCGACGGCCCGCCTGCGGGCGCCGAGGTGGTGGACTGCCGGGGCGCCTGCCTCGCCCCCGGCCTGGTGGACATGCGCGCGCAACTGCGCGAGCCTGGCCAGGAACACAAGGAAAGCTTCAAGAGCGCGGGCCGCGCAGCGGTGGCCGGCGGCGTGACATCCATGGTGGGGCTGCCCAACACCAGCCCGGTCATCGACGACGAGGCGGCGGTCGAGTTCGTCGCCCGCCGTGCCCGCCTGATCGGCCTGACCAAGGTGTTCACCTACGCCGCCGCCACCAAGGGGCTGGCGGGCCAGGAACTGGCCGAGATCGGTCTTTTGCGCCAGGCCGGCGCGCTCGCCTTCACCGATGGCACCCAGGCCATAGCCAATGCCCAGGTCATGCGGCGCCTGCTGGCGTATGCCGCCAGCCATGACCTGCTTGTCATCCAGCATCCGGAGGAACCCAACCTGGCCACCGGGGTCATGAACGCGGGCGAAATGGCGACACGTCTGGGCCTGTCCGGCATTCCGCGCGAGGCCGAGAGCATCATGTTGGAGCGCGACATGCGGCTGGTGGCCATGACCGGCGGGCGCTATCACGCCGCCCACGTCAGCACGGCCGACGGGATCGACATCATCCGGCGCGCCAAGGCGCGCGGCCTGCCGGTAACCTGCGACACGGCGCCGTTCTATTTCGCGCTGAACGAACTGGAGGTCGGCGATTACCGCACCTTCGCCAAGCTGTCGCCACCGCTGCGCTCTGAATCGGACCGCGAGGCCGTGGTGGCCGGCATCACCGACGGCACCATCGACGCCATCGCCTCCGACCACTGCCCACAGGACGCCGACACCAAGCGATTGCCGTTCAACCTGGCCGCGTTCGGCGGCATCGGGCTGGAAACGCTGCTGCCGGTTACGCTCGGGCTGGTCCAGAACGGCCGTCTGACGTTATCCCAGGCCATCGACCGGGTGACGCGGGCGCCGGCCGACCTGCTGGGGCTGGACGCCGGACGGCTGCGCCCGGGCGCGCCGGCCGATCTGGTCATCTTTGATCCCGAGGCACCGTGGCGGGTGGTCGCCGACGGCATGCGGTCGAAATCGAAGAACACGCCCTTCGACGGTCATCCCGTTCAGGGGCGCGTGATCAGAACCGTGGTGGACGGGCGCCGCGTCTTCCCCGAACCGGTCGGCTGAGGAAGGCCGGGCATGGCGGAGTTGATGACAATCCTGGTCGTCCCGCTGGCGGCCCTTGCGGGCTATCTGCTGGGGGCGGTGCCGTTCGGGCTGGTTCTGACCCGTCTGGCCGGGCTGGGCGACATACGCGCCATCGGATCGGGCAACATCGGCGCCACCAACGTCCTGCGCACCGGACGCAAGGACCTGGCGCTGGCTACCCTGCTGCTGGATTCGGGCAAGGGCGCCATCGCCGCCCTGGCGGTACGCGCCCTGCTGGGCTGGGACGAGGTTGGCGCCCTGCCGCCACTGGTCGCCGGCGTGGCCGCCGTGATCGGCCACAACTATCCAGTCTGGTTGGGCTTTCGGGGCGGCAAGGGGGTGGCGACAACCCTGGGCGTGCTGCTGGCGACGGCCTGGCCCGTAGGGGCGCTGGCGTGCCTGGGCTGGCTGGTCACGGCAGCGGCGTTCCGGTTTTCCTCGCTGGCGGCACTGGCGGCCCTGACCCTGGCGCCCGCGCTCGCGCTCGCGCCCGGGCTGGCGACGCCCATCCACGCGGCCGGGTTCGCCCTGCTGGCGGCGCTGGCCTGGTGGCGCCACCGCGACAACATCCGCCGCCTGATGTCCGGCACGGAAAGCCGCATCGGCGCGGGCCGGGCCTCCGAATCAGGCCCGGACCGACGCTGAGGCGCGTCTTCCCTGGGCGAAAGAATCTGCATGACAGAATGGTCATGTGGCGGCAAAGCGCCCGACATGTGGCCTGTGCCATGGTTGGATCATCGACAGCGGACGTGACGCCGCCTCGGTGAAGAAAGGGACCTCTCAGCCAGAACCTCCTCCACGGCCAGTCAGCCTTTTCCGTCTGCTTCCCGGCGCCTCAGCCACGCCGGGCCTCTCAGCGGACATCGGACCTGCCTCGAAGCAACACCCGCCGCCTCCCCTCGCGGCGGGTGTTGCTTTTCGCGGTAACGGTCAGGGCGGCGCCGACGCCGCGCGACACGATTTCGCGCCGGGATGCGCCGGGGTGCTTTTTGGAAACATGACAAAATTGTCATGCCCTGGCAAAATTCCCGACAGGGATACTCTGGCATAAAGGGGTCATCGAGAGCGGCACTCCACGGACGTGATCGAGCAGACACAAGACAGGTTCAAGCCAGAGTCTCAGCAAGCCAGACCCCAATCCCCGAGCCCATGCCTCAGCCACATGGGACCGCCCTTCAGCCGGGCTTTCGGGGACTGGACCCTCCCGGGGCCGCACGCTTCAGCCACGTGACGGCCCGACCAGGACCCTCCGGAACACCGCCGTGCCTCAGCCACACGGCCGGTTCCGGAACCGAAAACGAAAACGCCCGCCGCACCCCCCTCGCGGCGGGCGTTTTTCGTTCCGGCTTATGGGATTGCACAGTGCCTCCGGACCCATGCTGCGGGGCGGTCACGGCAAACGCGGCGCGGGGCTCAGTGGCCCAGCATGGCGTCGATCTCGTCCTGGTGCATGGTCGTCTGAGCGCCGTGCATGATGGCGCTCGCCATGTCCATCAGGCGCTGGATGGCGCGGCTGGCAGAGCGCGCCTGTATGGCCACCGCCTCGGTCTCGCCAGAGGCCAGCAGAGCCTCCATGCGGGCCACTGCCGAAAGGGCCAGGGTATCAATCTGATGGATGGTCTCGTCAAAGGGCGCCCGGTAGCGCGCCGGACAATGCCCGAAAGCCTCTATGGCCAGATCCTTGTCGCGGAAAGTGCTGTCGGCGAAATGCTCGGCATAGGACTTCGGCTGCCATTCCCTGCAGTCCTCGACCAGGTCCGGCATGTCCGGCACCATGTCGAGCATCATGACGATCTCGTTGAAATGATTAAGATAGTCTGTTGCCAGCAGGGTTTCGGGATTGATGTTGGTGCCACCCACGCGTGCGCGCAGGGCCTCCACCTCGGGTGAATCACCGCCGGCCACCATGGCCTCGCCGGGGCCGCTTTTCCGAGCCACGGCCGTCGGCCCGGCTTGTTCCGGCTGGTTCATGCCTTCCCCCGCCTCGCGCGCTCCGGGTTGTCATCGTTCCACACTGTAACACGCCGCGCGTCGGGGGGGAATCGGCCAACCCGGGCTCATGATCAGTCCAGCCCGGATGGCTTTGTCGCACTGCGCCATCCGCTCTTGACGGGCGCGTCACGCGGCCTAACATCAGGAGCATGTTGCAGTGCAGCATGGAGGCGCGGCGCTCGGGACCATGATGCCCCCCGGCAGCCCCTCAAGCAGTGACGAAACCGGACGTGCCGCCGGCGCGTATAGGGGTGCAATCGCGTCAAGAGGACCGTCCATGACCGCTCCCGTCCTGCTGTGGCTGCGCCGCGACCTGCGGCTGGCCGATAACCCGGCGCTGACAGCCGCCGTCGCCAGCGGGCGGCCGGTGCTGCCCCTTTACGTCCTGGATGGCGAGAGCGAGGAGTCCCGTCCCCTCGGCGGCGCCGCCCGCTGGTGGCTGCATGGCGCGCTGGCGGCCCTGGCCGACGATCTGGCGGCGCGCGGCAGCGGCCTGGTGCTGCGGCGTGGCCGCGTACGTGCCGTTCTGCTGGATCTGGCGCGCGAGACCGGCGCCGACACGGTGTTCTGGACCCGCCAACCGGGCATGGATGAGCGCCCCCTGGCCGAGCATCTGGCGGCGCAAGGCGTTACCGCGCGGCGATTCGGCGGCTCCCTGCTGTTCGAGCCCGAGCAGATCCGCAACCGCCAGGGCCGGCCTTTCCGCGTCTTCACGCCATTCTGGAAGCACCTCCAGACCCTGGACGCGCCGCCTCGGCCGCTGCCTGCTCCGACGCGCATTGCGGCGCCCGACCCGCTGCCCGTCGGAGATGCCCTGTCGGACTGGGACCTTCGGCCGAACCGGCCGGACTGGGCCGGCGGCCTGCGAGAGACCTGGACCCCGGGCGAGGCGGACGCCCGCGCGCGCCTGACGGCATTCCTGGACCAAGACGCGGCTGCCTATGCCGATCGGCGCGATGCCCTGGACCGGGACGCCACCTCCGGGCTGTCACCGCACCTGCGGTTCGGCGCCATCAGTCCGCGCGCCGTCTGGCACGCGGTGCGGGAGCGGCCGCGCGACCAGGGCGCCGAAGCCTTCCTGCGCGAGGTTGGCTGGCGCGAGTTCAGTCATCACTTGCTGGATCAGGCACCGGACCTCGCGGAGCGGCCCTTGCAACCCGCGTTCGCCCGCTTTCCATGGCGCGACGACCCGGACGCAGCGCGCGCCTGGCAGGCCGGCCGGACCGGCTATCCGGTGGTCGATGCCGCCATGCGCCAACTCTGGCACACCGGCTGGATGCACAACCGGGCGCGCATGATCGTCGCCTCTTTTCTGGTCAAGCACCTGCTGATCGACTGGCGCGTCGGCGAACGCTGGTTCTGGGACACGCTGGTGGACGCCTGCCCGGCCAACAATCCGGCCTCGTGGCAGTGGGTGGCCGGCTGTGGCGCCGATGCCGCACCCTATTTCCGCATCTTCAATCCGGTTCTCCAGGGCCGGAAGTTCGACCCCGAAGGCGCCTATGTGCGGCGCTGGCTGCCGCACCTGGCCGACCTGCCGACACGCGTGCTGCATCAGCCCTGGACGGCCTCAACAGCGCTGCCGCCAGGGACAGCCAGGCGCCTGCAAGAAATCTATCCGGCGCCGATCGTGGACCACGGCGTCGCGCGCGGACGCGCGCTGGACGCCCTGGCCCGGATCAAGGCCCCACCGCAGCCCGCCGATCCGGCCTGATCAGCGCCGGGCGGTTTGAGTCGTGCCGGTATAGAACTGAGCGAACAGATCGGCCTGAACACTGACGTGGAAGCGCATGGCCTCGGCCGCACCGTCCTCATCCCCTGCCACCACCGCCTCCACGATGCGCTCGTGATCCTGCATCGAGCGCCGCCGCTGTTCCCGAGTGCGCAAGTTGTGGCGGCCATACGGGGTGGCACGGATGTAGAGCGCCTGCGCTGATTCCTGAAGGATCTTGTTACGGGCACCCTCTCGCAACAGGTGATGAAAGCGCCGGTTGGCCTGGTAGTACATGTCCTCGTCGTCGTCGCTTTCGACCGACCTCAGGCAAACCTCGTGAACCTTGAGCAATTCGGTCCGGTCGGCCTCTTTCATGCGCCGAACGGCCATGCGCGCGCACAGGCCCTCCAGTTCCGCCAGAACCTCAAGGATTTCAAGAAGATCCCGCATGGTATGCTCGCGCACAACGGCGCCCCTGCGCGGGCGAACCTCGACGAAGCCGGACGCCGAGAGCTGATGCAGGGCCTCGCGGATGGGCGTGCGCGAGACATCGAACCGCAGCGCCAGCGAATGTTCGTCCAGCCGGTCACCGGGTTTCAACCGACCGGCCAGGATATCCGCCTCAAGGGCGTTGCGAATCCGCTCCATCCGTGTCGGCGCCCCGATGCCCTGCGCAGGCATGCTGAACATCTCCTTCCCCAGGGTGGATGGCGGCGCCACGCAGGCACGAGCCGCTTAACCAACTCCAGACAACCAAAGCGAACCGGCACCGAATACGTGAGGTATTGCATTATCGGTGAACACGACCAAACCTACAACCTGCACTTAAGTCGATGGCCGCGAGGATCGCCCCCCTTGCTTGCTGGCTCCGCTTGCCGACCGGACCGGAGTGGGCGAGTGTTGCGTTGAGGCGGGCGGGAGCCTGCCCCATGGTTCAACCACCGTATCCGGGAGACCCCACCATGAGCGCCAGCCTGGCCCAACGCGAAGCCGTCCTGTGCGCCCGGCCCGAGGGCGTGAAGCGCATGTCCTTTCAGTCCTGGGGTCGGTTCCCGGACGCGGACGCAAACGCCGCCGCCGCGCCGGCCGTGATTTGTGTTCACGGCCTGACGCGCAACAGCCACGACTTCGACGCTCTCGGCCCGGCCCTGGCCGACGCCGGCCGGCGCGTGTTGGCCCCGGACGTGCTGGGGCGGGGGGACAGCGACCGGCTGACCGATCCGTCGGGCTATCTGGTGCCGGGCTATGTCGGCGACATGATGCCGCTGATCGCGCGCGCGGGCAGCCCGGCGGTGGATTGGGTGGGGACCTCCATGGGAGGACTGATCGCCATGGCCATCGCCGCCGGACCGCTCAGCCCCATCCGTCGCCTGGTGCTGAACGACATCGGTCCGTTCGTGCCGGCCGCCGCGCTGGCTCGCATCGCCGCGTATGCCACCGTGCCGGCCCCGGTTTTCGAGTCGCTTGAGGAGGCCGAAACGCACTATCGCGAGATTCACGCCGACTTTGGCCCCATGAGTGACGCGGACTGGGCCGACCTGACGCGCCACTCAACCGTGCCGACGGCGGACGGCGCCGGTTGGCGCCCGCATCATGACCCGGCCATCGGCGACGCCATGAAGGCGGCGGGCGAGCCCGCCGACCTTGACCTGTGGGCGATTTGGGACCTGATCCACTGTCCCGTGCTGGTGCTGCGCGGGGCGCGCTCGGACGTACTGCTGCCCGAGACGGTCGCGGAGATGGCCCGGCGCGGTCCGGGCTGCAGGGTTCTGGAGGTGCCGGACGCCGGCCACGCGCCCATGTTCACGAGCGAGCGGATCAACCAGGCTGTCATTGAATTCCTGTCCGCCTGATGGCGTCGTCACTCAGGCCCCGGCGTCATCGACGGCCGCCTCGATGGCCGCCATGTCGTCGTCGGAAAAACCGAAGTGATGGCCGATCTCGTGGATCAGAACATGGCGGATAACGTGCGTGAGGTCGTCGCCGCTCTCGCACCAGTAGTCCAGAATGGGCGCCCGGTAGAGAAACACCATGTCCGGCCCCTCGGGTGTGTCGGCGACGCTCTTGAAGGGCAGCGCCACGCCCTGATACAGCCCGAGCAGATCGAACGGGCTGTCCAGTTCCATCTCGGCGCACACCGTGTCATCAGGAAAATCCTCCACCCGCACCAGCAATCCTGCGGTCATGGATCGCATCGGCTGGGGGATGGACCCCAGCGCGGCACGCGCCAGCGCATCCACATCGGCAAGGCTGGGCGGAGTGGTGAAGGCGGACGGGGGGCTCTCGGTCACGCGCGCTCTCCCTTTCGGTCCGGGGGGTTGATCGGATGCCGCGTGGGGCCAATGTCGCGGGAGAGATATCAGAGCATGGATCGACCCGACCGGTCCATGAACGCCCACGGGATCGCGACCACGGAGACCGCACATGACCGCGACGCTGACCGAGACCGAACGCACCCAGGCCCTGGCGGACCTGCACGGCTGGCACCTGACGGACAGCGGAAAGGCCATCCACCGCACGTTCACCTTCCGCGACTTCAGCGAGGCCTTCGGGTTCATGGCCCGCGCCGCGCTGGCAGCGGAAAAGGCGGACCACCACCCGGAATGGGCCAACGTCTACCGCACCGTGGATGTCACGCTTTCGACCCATGACGCCGGCGGCCTGACCGACAAGGACATTGCCCTGGCGCACGCCATGAACACCATCGCGGGGCTCTAAGGGAAAGGGCGCGGGCCTGACCGCGCCCGGGGGCGCAAGGGACTGAAAAGACGCCTCTTTCCGGCGCCGTT
>CAYFTQ010000049.1:8534-10951 GCA_964346035.1 uncultured Roseospira sp.
CTGACCGCGCCCGGGGGCGCAAGGGACTGAAAAGACGCCTCTTTCCGGCGCCGTTCCGGTGGTGTAAAGAGGACGCCACACTGGCGCCCCGCTCCCTGTCTCGCGGATGCCCTGCCCCCCTCTGGTCCGGATCGCCGCCCGCCATGAAGACCGAGCCATCGCCCCCCTATATCCTGACCCTGCAATGCCCTGACGGGTTGGGCGTCCAGGCCGCCGTCATGGGCTTCCTGGCCGGCCACCAGGCCTTTATTACGGAAAGCCACAGCTATGGCGACCCGAAGACGGGGCGTTTCTTCATGCGGGTGGTGTTCCGGGCCGGGCATCCGAACATGCCGACCCCGGACACCATGCGGACCCACTTCCAGACCGTGGCCACCAATTTCGGCATGACCTGGGCGTTGCACGACGCCTCGCGGCCGCCGCGCGTCCTGATCGCGGTGTCCCGCTTCAGCCATTGCATGAACGACCTGCTACACCGCTGGAAGGCCGGCCAGATGCACATCGACATCCCGGCCGTGGTCTCCAACCACGAGGACATGCGTGATTTGGCAGAGTGGCACGGCATCGCGTATCACTACCTTCCCGTCAACACGGACAACAAGGCCGCCCAGGAGGCGCAAGTGCTGGACCTGCTGAACCGTGAGGCCATCGATCTGGTGGTGCTGGCGCGCTACATGCAGGTGCTTTCCCACGACATGAGCGCCGCCCTGAGCGGACGCTGCATAAACATTCATCATTCCTTCCTGCCCAGCTTCAAGGGGGCCAGGCCCTACCAGCAGGCGCACCAGCGCGGCGTCAAACTGATCGGCGCGACCGCACATTACGTCACAGAGGACCTGGACGAAGGCCCCATCATCGAACAAGAGGTTGTCCGCGTGGACCACACCCATACCGGCGAAGAGATGGTGCGCATGGGCCGCGACGTCGAAACCGTCGTGCTGGCCCGCGCCGTGCGCTGGCACTGCGAACACCGTGTGTTCATGAACGACCACAAGACGGTGGTCTTCAAATAGCGTCCGGAATACCCCGATCCCGACAGAGGGCATTCGCACAGTTTTTGTGCAGCGCGGCGCCGCAGCGCCGCGTTTTTGTTCATTGGGCGGCCTTCAGGCCAGGGCCGGCGCCCCGGCGACGCTCACTGCGGCCCCATAGTTTACTGTAAAATTTACATTTTCTGTCTCGCCGGCGATTCTGGCACGGCGCTTGAAACCCCCTGTCGCGACGCCAGCTCGCCCCGTGGCCATTCCGGGCGGGGACCGGGGCGGCGCGCCACTTGACGTTCCATTGGGGGTTACTGCGATGAAACTGGTCATGGCGATCATCAAGCCCTTCAAGCTCGACGAGGTCCGAGAGGCCCTCGGCGCGCTTGAAATCCAGGGGCTGACGGTCTCCGAGGTAAAAGGCTTCGGCAGACAGAAGGGCCAAACGGAAATCTACCGCGGCGCCGAATACCAGGTGAACTTCCTGCCCAAGGTGAAGATCGAGATCGTCGTGACGACCGACATGGTCGAGCGCGTGGTCGAGGCCATCACGGGTGCCGCCCGCACCGACAAGATCGGCGATGGCAAGATCTTCGTCATGGACGTGGAAAAGGCCGTGCGCATCCGGACCGGCGACACCGACACTGACGCGCTGTAGGAGGCCGTGAGAATGATTGATCGACTGAAATCCCGGGCCGCGCTGGCGGCCCTGGCCGGCACGGCGGCGTTTGCCGTGCTCAACCCGGCGCTGGCCCAGGAGGCCGCCGAGGCGGCCGAGGCCGCAGCGGCCGTCGCGCCGGCGGTTTCCGATGAGACCGCCTTTATCTTCAACACTCTGTCCTTCCTGCTTCATGGTTTCCTGGTGATGTGGATGGCGGCCGGGTTCGCCATGCTTGAGGCCGGCCTGGTCCGGTCCAAGAACACCACCATGCAGTTGACCAAGAACATCGCCATCTACTCCATCAGCGGCCTGATGTTCTGGGTCATCGGTTACAACCTGATGTACAATGGCGTTTCCGACATGGGTGGCTTCTTCGGCATCCCGGGTCCGTGGAGCGCCGACGATTCCGGCACCTATGCCGGGGCCTCGGACTGGTTCTTCCAGATGGTGTTCGTGGCCACCGCAGCCTCGATCGTCTCCGGCACGGTGGCCGAGCGCATCAAGCTGTGGCCGTTCCTGATCTTCGTGGTCGTGCTGACCGGCGTGATCTATCCCATCCAGGGCTCCTGGCAGTGGGGCGGCGGCTGGCTGGCCGACGCCGGCTTCAGCGACTTCGCAGGCTCCACCCTGGTGCACTCGACGGGCGGCTGGGCCGCGCTGGCCGGCGCCATCCTGCTGGGCGCGCGCGTCGGCAAGTACGGCCCCGACGGCAAGGTCAACCCGATGCCGGGCGCCAACCTGCCCCTGGCCACGGTGGGCACATTCATCCTGTGGCT
>CAYFTQ010000050.1:0-10919 GCA_964346035.1 uncultured Roseospira sp.
GTGATCCTGTCCGGCGTCCCGCGCATGACTGCCGGCGAGGACGACCAGTGCCGGCGTTTCATCAATCTCGTCGACGAATTCTACGACCGCAATGTGAAGCTGGTCATCGCTGCACAAGCCCCCGCCACGGAGCTCTACACGGGAACGCGCCTCGCTTTCGAGTTCGAGCGCACGATTTCCCGCCTCCACGAGAGGCAGTCCCACGACTACCTCGCCGCCGAACACCGGCCCCGCATCCGGGTCCAGCGCGGCGACCCGCACCGTTCGGGTCGGCGTATCGTCGAACGCGGCGTTCAACGCCCGCGCCAGCAGGCGCAGGCGCCAGGACAAGTCCTCCCCGCTGGCAGCCAGGGCCGGCGCCAGGGGCGCCTCCATGATGCGCGCCCGCAGGCGCGGGTTGCCCAGCGCAGTCAGCAGGCTTCGTTCCAGACGCGGCGAGTCGGCGGCCTCCACCAGACGGGTGACCTCCACCACGCGCGAGACCACGGCGCGCCCACCCAGCATCTCCAGCAAGCGCAGGCGATCGAACGAGTACAGACCAAGCGCCAGCAGATGCGAAACCATCAGCCCGACCAGCAGCACCAGCAGGGTTTGGCTGGCCAGGCTGGCGGGCCAGCGCGATCGGCGCGACCGGCGCTTGCGCCCGGAAGAAGGCGACCCGGTCATGTCAGAGCCGCTCCACCGGGACCGCCAGGACATAACCGCCGCCCCAGACCGTCTTGAGCAACGCCGGCTCCCGCGGGTCGCGCTCGATCTTGCGCCGCAGGCGGCTGACCTGCGTGTCCATGCTGCGATCGGTGACGGCGGCGTTGTGGCCGCGCGCCAGGTCCAGAAGCTGTTCCCGGCTCAGCACCCTTTGCGGATGCTCCACGAAGGCCCGCAGCATGGAGAACTCGCCGCTGGAGAGCGCCACCAGGACACCGTCCGGCCCTTCCAGCTCGCGCCGGCCCAGGTCAAGAACCCAGCGGTCAAAACGCACCCTGCCGGCCGGCGGCAGACGCGCGGCGATATCCGTGGCCGATCCGGCACCGCCCTCTCGCGCCGCTGCCTCGGTGGCGCTGATCGCGCGTGTGCGCCGCAGCACCGCCCGCACCCTGGCCAGCAGTTCACGGGGATTGAACGGTTTGGCGAGGTAGTCGTCGGCTCCCAGTTCCAGGCCGACCACGCGATCGGTCTCCTCTCCCATGGCGGTCAGCATGACCACCGGCAGGGCCGCCGTGGCCGGATCGGCCCGCAGCGCACGGCACAGGGACAGACCGTCCTCGCCCGGCATCATCAGGTCCAGGATCACCAGATCGGGCCGGCTGTCCGCCGCGCCCGCCAGCACGGCCCGGGCGGCGGCCGCGTCGGCGGCCGTGGTCACGCGCAATCCATGCTGACCGAGATAGCGCGCCAGCAGATCCCGAATGTCGGCGGTATCGTCCACCACCAGCACATGCGGGCAGGCCGTGTCCGGTCCCTGTCCGGCGACCATGGCGTCAGAGGAACCCGGCATGACGGCCCTTCTCGCCCAGGCGGTTCTGGCGCCGACAGGCCAGCACGACGTTGCCCATCAGCATGGCGATGGCCACCGGCCCCACCCCGCCGGGCACGGGCGTGACCCAGCCTGCCACCTGGATGACCTCGTCCAGGCGCACGTCGCCGACGATGCGCAGTTCGTCGTTGACCGTGATCCGGCTGCGGCCAAGGTCGATCACGGCCGCCCCCGGCTTGACATGACGGGCGCGGATCATGCCGGCGCGATTGGTGGCGGCCACCATGATGTCCGCCTGTCGGGTGACCTCGGCCAGATCGCGGGTGTCCTCGTGCGCGATGGTCACCGTGCAGCCCTCGTTCAGCAGCAGCCGCGCAGCCGGCCGACCGGTTCGGTGGGTATCGCCGACCACCACCGCATGCCAGCCGACGAGCCTGGGTTCCACCACATGCTTGATCAGATGCACGCCGGCCAACGCCTCGCACGGCACGAAGGCGGGGACATCGCTGGCCAGCAGGCCGGCGTTGCGGGTGTGGAAGCCGTCAACATCCTTGGCCGGATCGATGGCCTCGATCAGGCGCCGGGCGTCCCGATACCGGGGCATGTAGTGCTGCACCATGATGCCGTGGATTTGATCGTCGTGGTTCAGGCCCTCGATCACCGTCATGACCTCGGCATCGGTGCTTTCGGGGGGCAGGGTGTGGGCCTGGACGCGGATGCCGATGTCTTCGGCGCGCTGTCTCTTGGTTTCGATCAGACGCAACGTGTTGGCGTCGTCGCCCACCACGACGAACGCCAGTGTGACCGTCAGGCGATGGCCCTCGCGCAGGTCATGCACGGCCTCATGGACATCGCGCAGAATGTCGCGCGCCGCTTCCTGTCCCTCGATGACGACTGCCTCGCTGCCCATTGGCGTGCCCCCGATCGCCCATGTTCGTCCGTCTCAGCGTCGCGGTAGCGCGTCTAGTGCGCGCCCCACCGCCTCCAGCGCCGGCCGGCCGGTGGCCAAGTAGAGAATCTTGCGCCGGTCGGTCGCACCCGATGCGATGGAAAACGCGCCCTTGGGCAAGCGCCAGGCGCGCGCCAGCAGCGCAATCAGGGCGGCGTTGGCCTTGCCGTCCTCGGGCGCGGCGGTCACCGCGACCCTGAGCCAGGCCCGCCCCGCAGCGTCCCGGCTGATCCCCTGGATACCGGTCCGGCCGGCACGCGGCGTCAGATGCACGGCGAGCCGCGCGCCGGTCGGCTCGACCAACAGGGGGCCCGGGACGCGATCCGGTTCGCTCATCGGCCGGCCCGCCTCAGGCGATCCGCATCATGATCCGCGACAGGACCATCTGAAGGAAAATGAGAGCCAGGATCAGCGCCACCGGCGACAGGTCCACGCCCCCCAGGTTGGGTAGCCGACGCCGGATCGGCGCCAGCACGGGTTCCGTCAGCCGGTACAGCACCTCGCCGATGGTGGCGACCACGCGGTTATAGGTGTTGATGACGTTGAAGGCCACCAGCCAGGACAGGATGGCCTGGATGATCACGACCCAGATGAACAGGTCGATGACGATCATGACGATCTGGAACAGGGGCACAACGATAACATCCATGCGTCGGGGTCCTCACGGTCGGGCGCGCTTGGGCGCGATCAGGTCGGGTCGGGCCGGGTCGGCGCAGCTTGGGACAAGCCGATACCGGAGCCGGAGCGTAATGGAAAACGGCCGCCGGGAAAATCACGCAGCCGGCGTGGCAACCGGACAGGCCCCGGGCGCCGGCGCCCTAAGGCGGCCCCCTGGCCCGATCACTCCCCCGGCCACGCCGGCACCGCCGGACGGGACCAGGCGGCCAGCAACGGCCCGCCGCCGGTGGCGGCGCCGGCGCCCTCGCGCAGGTCCAGGGCCAGCACGCGATGAGCCCGTTCGCACGGCATGACAATGCCCAGATGGGACGCCGGCCGGAATCCGAACGGGGCATAATACGGCAGGTCACCGACCAGCAAGACCAGGACGTGCCCCCGCCGCTCGGCCTCGAACAGACCCTTGCGGATCAGCGCCTTGCCGATGCCGCGCCCCTTCAGCGCCGGTTCCACCGCGATCGGCCCCAGCAGCAGCGCCGGATGAGCTGCGGTACCGACCAGCACCGGCCAGAAACGGATGGTGCCGATCACGGTGCCGTCCGGCCGGTCCGCAACCATCCCCAGCGACTCGACCGGTGCCACGCCCTCGCGATAGGCATAGGAGCGTCTGGCCTTGCGGTCGGCCCCGAAGGCGCGGTCCAGCAGGGCCTCGATGGCGGGCGCGTCGTCCGGGGACTCGGGCCGCAAGGCATACGGCACCGGCGGAACGCTCGGCATCGTCAGGGGCGGCGGGGCGGGAAAGGGCGAGGGACGGAACGGCATGGACGGAGGTCCTTGGCGGCAAGGGTGGCGACAGCGGACAGGGGGCCGGCACGCGCATGCACCCACCCCGGGGCCGCGTGTGGACTTACGCGGCCGGCCGTCCTCGTCGTCGCTGCTGCTGGGCCGGCCCGGTCATGGGTGGCGCTCCCCTCTGCCCGCGCGCCGAGCGGCCCGCGTTGGTCTCCGATTTCCGATGTACCACAGCCGTTCCGCCACGCGCTTGCGTTTTTTTCGGGGCTGTTCCGCCCCCTCCGGGACCCGGCGTCGGCGCCCCCTTCCGTCGCCGGCCCAATCGTGCCACATAGTCAGCAAGGCGAACCAATCGTTCCGTCCGGTTGTCCGGGAGACCGCTCCATGACCGTGCCCTGCATCATTACCGTCGCCATCACCGGGTCCGTGCCCAGGCAGACCGACAACCCTGCGGTGCCGGTAACGGTGGCCGAGCAGATCGAGTCCACTCATGCGGCCTATGAAGCCGGGGCGTCGCTGGCCCACTGCCATGTGCGCAACGACGACGGCACGACCACCTCGGACCCGGACCGCTTCGGCCGCCTGCTTGAGGGGTTGCGCAGGCACTGCCCGGGCATGATCGTACAGTTTTCCACCGGCGGGCGCTCCGGCACCGGAGACGAGCGCGGCGGCATGATCCCGCTGAAACCCGACATGGCCTCGCTGTCCACCGGCTCATGCAACTTCCCGACCCGCATCTATGAGAACGCGCCCTCGTTCGTGGACTGGCTGGCCGCGCTGATGAAGGACTATGGCGTCAAGCCGGAGATCGAGGTGTTCGATCTGTCGATGCTGTTCAAGGCCCTGGAGATGGCCGGGGATGGCCGCATCGTGGCGCCCCTGCACGTGCAGTTCGTGATGGGGGTGAAGAACGCCGTGCCGGTCGATCGGCCGACCTTCGACTTCTACGTCGATACCCTGACCCGGCTGGCCCCCGACGCCACCTGGACCGGCGCCGGTATCGGCCGCCACCAGGAAACGCTGGCGCGCTGGTCGCTGCAGCGCGGCGGCCATGTCCGCACCGGGCTGGAGGACAACATCCGCCTGGACAAGCACACCCTGGCGCCGTCCAACGCCGCCCTGGTGGAGCGCGCCGCCGCCCTGTGCGCCGAATACGACCGCCACCCGGCAACGACGGCGGAGGCCCGCGCCCTGTTGAAGCTGCCGGCCCTGGCCGAGGCGGCCTGAGCCGCTCAGCCCGCCTCACAACAGGGACAACTGGTCGCCGGCACGCGGCGGCGGAGCGAAGCGCGTGACGTCCAGGTCATGGCCGCGCCGCTCCAGCCCCAGCCGGCGGGCGGCGACGGCGAAGCGACGCGACAGCAACTCGGCTTCCGGCCCCTGGCCGCGCATGCGCTCGTGAAAGCGCGACGAGGACGCGCCCCCGCCGCGCAGGCCGGCAATGCGGCTCATGACCCGGCCGGCGCGGTCGGGGACGTGGTGTTCCAGCCAGGCGCGGAACAGATCCGCCACCTCGCCCGGCAGCCGCACCAGGATATAGTCCGCCTGTGTGGCGCCGGCCTCGGCGGCAGCTTCCAGGATGCGTTCAATCTCGGTGTCGGTCAGGGCGGGGATGACCGGTGCCGCCATGACCGACACCGGCACGCCGGCGTTCGCCAGCGAACGCAGCGCCCGCAATCGCGCCGCCGGCGGGCTGGCGCGCGGCTCCAGCCGGCGGGCCAGATCCCGATCCAGGGTGGTGATGGACAGCGCCACGGCGGCCAGCCGGCGCCCGGCCATGTCGGCCAGAATGTCGGCGTCGCGCTCCACCAGGGCCGACTTGGTGGTCACGATGACGGGATGATTGAAGTCCGACAGCACCTCCAGCACGGCCCGCATCAGGCCGCGCTGGCGCTCGACGGGCTGATAGGGGTCGGTATTGGTGCCGATGGCCAGCGGCGCCGGTCGGTAGCCGGGTCGGCGCAAGGCGGCCGCGAGTTGGGCGGCGGCATCCGGCTTGGCGAAAAGCCGGGTCTCGAAATCGCGCCCTGGCGACAGGCCCAGATAGGCATGGGTGGGCCGCGCATAACAGTAGATACAGCCGTGCTCACAGCCGCGATACAGGTTGACCGAGCGGTCGAACGGCAGGTCGGGGGAATCGTTGCGGGTCAGGATGGAGCGGCTCGCATCCACCGCGACCGTGGTGTCCGGGTCCGGGGGCGGACCCCAGTCGTCCGATGCCGCGCCGTCTTGGTTCGGCCGCAGCGCCAGGGTACCCCAGCCGTCGTCCTCGGGCTCGTGGCGCAGCGTCTCAAAGCGCCCGTCGCGATTGGACAGGGCGCCGCGACGCGGCCCACTGGGCGGGCCGGACAGGGGCGGGCCGGACGGGGGCGGACGGGCGGCGTTCATGGACCCATGATGCCGAAATGCACGAACGAATCAAGAACGACGTGCCGCGCGCCTTGCTTCCCGCGCGCGGTCCGTCCACCCTTTGACCATCGTCCCGCCCGCCCGGAGCCCGCCATGCTGGACGCCCGCCTGCGCTCCCTGATCGACCAACCGCTGAATCACGCCGGCCGCTGGCTGGCGCGCCGGGGCATCGGCGCCGACGGCCTGACCCTGACGGGGTTCGCGCTGGGACTGCTGGCACTGCCGGCGCTGGCGCTGGGGTGGTACGGCCCCGCGCTGGCGCTGATCATTGTCAACCGCCTGCTGGACGGACTGGACGGCGCCGTGGCCCGGGCGACCCGGCGCACCGATTGGGGCGGCTATCTGGACATCGTTTGCGACTTCGTCTTCTACGGCGCCGTTCCGGTCGGTTTCGCGCTGGCCGACCCGGCCGCCAACGCGCTGCCGGCGGCGGTTCTGATCGCCAGCTTCATTGCCACCGGCTCGACCTTCCTGGCCCATGCCATCCTGGCCGAGCGTCACGGCCTGAGCACCGCAGCGCAAGGCCGCAAGTCGCTGTTCTACATGAGCGGCCTGATGGAGGGCGCGGAGACCATCGCCTTCTTCATCGCCTTCTGCCTGTGGCCGGCCTGGTTCGCCCCGCTGGCCTGGACCATGGCGGGACTAAGCGCCCTGTCCGCGCTGGGGCGGGTGCTTCTGACGGGGCGCCAGTTCCGCAGACCATAGCGCCGGCCCCGTTCGGTGCTTGCGCCCGCCGGGGTCCGACCACAGATTCCCGGGGATGCTGATGGCCTGGCGCCGTGCCTCACGGATTGACCATGCGTCGCAACCCCGCTTCGCCTCACAGACCCAAGGACCGCTCCCATGGCCGAAACCGTTTCCGAACGCCTGATCGACGCCGCCCTCGGGTTGGCTGCGGAGAACGGATGGCGCCGCCTGACCATGGCGGCCATCGCCGAGCGGGCCGACGTCCCGCTCAACGAGGCCCTGCGGGTGCACGGGTCGCGCAACGCCGTGCTGCGGGCCATGGGTGAGCGGGTTGACGCCGCCATGCTGGAGGAGTCCCTGGGCTTCACCGAACAGGACGGTCCGCGTGACCGGCTTTTCGATATGGTGATGCGGCGCTTCGACGCCCTGGCGCGCTGGCGCGCGGGGCTGGCGGCGATCATCCGCGACCTGCCGGCGGACCCGGGCACGTTCGTGGTGTCCATGCAGGGCGTCTACCATTCCATGGGGCTGGCGCTGGAGGCCGCCGGGCTGAGCGCCGACGGCTTCGGCGGGTTGGCGTCCCGCAAGGGCCTGGCGGCGGTCTACCTTTCGACCATGCGGGTCTGGGTCAAGGACGACACCCCGGACCAGGCCCGCACAATGGCCGCCCTCGACAAGGGACTGGACCGCGCCGAAAGCGTCGCCGGCACCCTCCGCCGCGTGGTGCCCTGCCGGGACGGCACGCCGCGCAAAGGCGGCGCCGCAGACGCTCCGGGCAAGGGCGGGGACGGCCAGGACAGCGACGACGGTGGCGATGCCTCGCTGTCGGACACGCCGCCGACGCCCTGAGGCAACCGGCGTCCGCCCCGGGTCCGCGCCCCGGGTCCGCCATGGCGTCCAACCGGCGTCGCCCGGACGGACGCTGGCAGCACGGACGCTGGCGGGTGCAAGGCGCTTAGTGCGTGGTCGCCGCCAGCCGCTCCAGCACCAGGGCGCGCAGAGGAACCGGAGCCTCCAACGTCTCGCGCGCGACACGCGCCAGGTCCAGCGCGCTGGACGGGTGAGCCAGTATGTTGGCCACGCCGGCGTGATCGCACGCATCAATGATGTCCATGGCGTCGCCGAAATGCGAGGCGACCACCGCCGTGTTGCGCTTGCGATAGATTTCATGGGCGAACAGGGGGGCGTCCGGCAGCGACCAGTCCAGCAGCACCAGTTCAGGCGAGTTGGCGTCGATCATGGACGGCGCGTCCAGGATGGACTTGACGTGCGAAACCTTGGCCCCGTTGTCCTGAAGAACCCGGATCATCATTGTGCGCCGTTCCATGTTGCTTTCGACGATGCCAATGAACCGTCCGGACAGGCCGCTGTCGGCGTTGGCAGGCTGGGCTTCATCTTCCTTGAGGCGAAGCCGACGCGAAATCTCGGCATAGCGATAGCGGCCGAGGTCCTGCTCGATCATACGGTCCCCTTGCATCGGTTCGCTAAGCAGGGCCTTGTCTTCCTCAAGAATGTGCTGGACCAGCCACATTTTCAGAAAACGAAGAATATCATCAAACGGGAACGAAAGTGGAGAGGCTCTGAAATCTTTCATGGCGTCGTTCATTTTTTGTATGATACGCCTGTGTATGGTCTCGTGATTCTTTACCCTTTCCTCGGGCAGTCGCATTTTCTTCATTGCCGATTCCTCCACAAAAAAGTGGATGCGGCAATAGTTCATGACCAGAACCAGTTCGCGCCGAACCGCCGGCAGGCTTTCGCGCCAGCCATTGCGCAACAGGACCATCCGGTTCAAGCACCCGACAAGCACTTGATGGTGCAGGTCCAGGGTCGGCGAGTTCACGCTCAGGTCTGAGGTCCAGGTCACAAGGCCCTCTGCCTCGCCGCTGACGAGAGCCTGGTCGGCGGGATCGAACACGGTGCGCAAATCGCTCATGGTCGTCGGGGTCCTTTCGCCGGCATCATCCCCGTGTCTGTTCCGGGTCGCGCCCTCGCGATTCTGAAACAAGCACAGTCACGTCTGGATACCATGCCATCAAACCGCCGCGCATCTCGACAAAATGCATAAAAGGCTTATCCCCCTGCGTCCGGGAACCCGATGATGAGGGGGCGCAGTGACCCTTGCTGTCCCACCGGCCGGTGCCGCCCGGAGGCAGGGGGATAAGCCGGATGCATAATTTGCAGCGGGACACTTTTTATCAATGGTTGAGGAACCCGGCATTCCGGTCATCGAAGCGACTTTACACGGGCGGCGGTGCGCTCCAAAGTCGTGAAACCCGAACGGACGAATCGCGTCGCGGCATCGCGCGGAGAGACTGTCATGGCAAATCAGCGGCCCGACCCGGCCCGGGAGCGAACCCGGACCCAGAATGAAACCGAGCTGGCCCGGCTGCGCAAGCTGCGCGGCGCCCTGCCGCAGGATCGCCACAAGGCGGGACGCCATATGGACTCCCGCATGCGCGAACTGGAAACCTCCCTGTCCGCGCGCCGGCCAGGGCGCGGCGGTGGCCTGGCCGCTACCATGAAGGGGGCGATCGTGCTGGCCGGTGTCGTGGTGGTGCTGGCCCTGGGCTTCGTCGGCATCCTGATGGTCGGTCAACTGAACGGGCTTTAGCGCGCCGTTGGCATCGCCCCCCGGGACCGTGCTAAACAGTGGCTCCCGTCCACAGGCCGAGCCCGCCCGATCGATGAGCCGAGACCCGCTGGTCATAGCCCTCCCCAAGGGGCGTATCCTGTCCGAGGCCATGCCGCTGCTAAGAACGGTCGGCATAGAGCCCGAACCCGCCTTCACCGACTCCGCGTCCCGCGCCCTGCGGTTCGCTACCAACCACGATGGTATCGACCTGATCCGTGTGCGATCCTTCGATGTTGCCACTTTCGTGGCCTTCGGCGCGGCGCACCTGGGCATCTGCGGCCAGGACGTGTTGATGGAGTTCGAGTACCCGGAAATATATGCGCCGCTCGACCTGGGTATCGGGGCCTGCCGCCTGGCCGTGGCCGAACCGGCCGCGCTCAGCGGGCAGGACGACCCCGGGCGCTGGTCGCATGTGCGCGTCGCCACAAAGTATCCGGAAGTCACCCGCCGCCATTTCCAGGCGCGCGGCGTACAGGCCGAATGCATCAAGCTGAACGGCGCCATGGAACTGGCGCCCGCCCTGGGCCTTTGCCGGCGCATCGTCGATCTGGTTTCCACCGGTTCCACGCTGAAGGCCAACGGCCTGGTGGAGGTCGAGCAGATCGCCGACATCACCTCGCGTCTGATCGTCAACCGGCCGGCCCTTAAAACCCGCGCGGCCGAGTTGAACCACTGGATCGACGCCATGACGGAGGTCGTGACACATGGCCGCTGAGCTTGTTTCAACAGACCCCGGCTTCGCCGACGCCTTCGCCGACCTGCTGGCCGAGCGGGCGGCTTTTGACACCAGCGTGGACCCGACCGTCGCCGACATCCTGGCCGACGTGCGGACGCGCGGTGACGCCGCCGTGCTGGAATACACCGAACGCTTCGACCGGGTGCGCCTGACCACGGAGACCCTGCGCCTGGACGACGAAACCATCGACGCCACGGCGGCGCGCGTGGACCCGGACACCCTGGCGGCCCTGAACACGGCGGCACAACGCATCTGGCGCTTTCACGAAGCCCAGAGGCCCAGCGATCTGGCCTTTACCGACGGCGCCGGCGTGCGCCTGGGCCAGCGTCACACGCCGGTCGAGGCCGTCGGCCTGTACGTTCCGGGCGGCACGGCAGCCTATCCGTCTTCCGTGCTCATGAATGCCATTCCGGCCAAGGTCGCCGGCGTCTCCCGGCTGGCGATGGCCGTGCCCACTCCCGACGGGGTCGTCAATCCGCTCGTCATGGCTGCCGCCCGGCTGGCCGAGGTGGACGAGATCTGGCGCGTCGGCGGCGCCCAGGCCATCGGCGCGCTGGCCTTCGGAACCGCCACCATCGACCCGGTGGACAAGATCGTCGGCCCCGGCAACGCCTATGTGGCT
>CAYFTQ010000051.1:0-10836 GCA_964346035.1 uncultured Roseospira sp.
CTGGCCTCCCGGCAGTTCCCTCCTGAGGGCACGCGGCCAAAATGAGAAGTGCTGGTGGCGCCAGCCGGACACAGCCGGACACAGCCGGACACAGCCTCTCGCGCGGCGCCCCAAGGCGGGCTATGATGGCCCTTGGGCGGACCGTTCGGGCCGTGCCCGGAGCCTCGGGCATGAGCGATCGGGTTGAGGGGCAAGGGCGGTTTCCGGTTCATCCGCCCCCGAGGGGTCGAAACAGACGGTGGCATCGCAGACGCACCAGACGGAGCCGGCGCGCTCCGCGCCATCGGCGCCGGCAGAAGAAGATGCGGCGTCGGGGCCGCGCGTGGCAAGCCTCGACGACGGCTCGGTCGCCGCGCGCACCCTGCTGGATCATCCCGGTCCGGCGGCCTGGGTGTCGTCCGACGGCACCATTGTGGCCGGCAACGAGTCCGCAGCCCTGTTCGCGCCTTTGCTGGCTGCGGATGACGGTGCCGGGCTGCGCGTCGCGATGCGGCAAGCGCTGATCAGCAAAAGACCACTCAACCGGGTGGTCACGCTGACCGGCGAAAGCGGCCCCGAACAGGCCGATGTCTGGCTGTTGCCCTCGGCTGACGGCCATCATGTCGCCCTGCTGGGCCGGGAAGCCGGATTCGACGCCACCCTGTATCGTGCCCTGAGCGAGAGTCGGGCTCGTTTCAAGGATCTGGTCGCGCTGTCCAGCGACTTCGCCTGGGAGGCCGATGCCGAAGGCCGGCTGATCTATGTCTCGCCCGACGGCGCGCTGGGCCACATGCCGCCGGTCCTGCTTGGCGCCGACCCCGTGGCGCTGCTGGATGCGGCGGAGCCGGAGGTGGCCATGGCCGCCTTTCGCCCGCAACATGTGGTGCGCGATGCCGAGGTCTGGGTGCGCGACGCCCAGGGCCGGGCGGCCTGCCTGCTTGTCTCGTCCCTGCCGCTGACCGCCCCTGACGGCACCTGGACCGGCGCCCGGGGCCTGGCCCGCGACGTGACGGCGTGGCGCGAGCGTGAGCGCGGCGCCGCCCGGGCGCAGGACCGCGAACGCCTGCGCACCCACATGGCACGGGCCTTCCGGGACGAACCCGACGTGGCCGCCATCCTGGAGCGGGCCGCACACGACCTGAGCCGCGGCCTGGAGGCAACCGGTTGCCTCATCCTGCGGGCCCGGGCCGGCACAGCCCGCGCGGACCTGCTGGCCCGACCGGCGAGCCCAAGGGTGCGCGATCTGCTGGAAGGCGGGCGCTGCGGACGGGATGACATGGCGGCGGTCGTGGCGGCCCTGCCGGACGAGATTCCAGACGCCGCGCGGCCGCTGCTCCGGATCGTCGGGAAACACTTCGTCCTGTGCGTCGGCACCACCTACCGGGGCCACGCCAACGGCTGCGTGGTGATGACGCGGCCGGCCGACGGCGCGCCCTGGGACACCGACGACGTGGCCCTGGTCCAGGACGTGGCGATCCGCATCGCGGTGGCGAACGAGCAGATCATGCGCTTCGAAACCATGCTGGACATGTCGCGCACCGACCCGCTGACCGGCATGCTGAATCGTCGCGCCTTCCTGCAGGACCTGGAACGGCGCCTGACCCGATTGCAGCGCGGCGCCGGCACGGGAGCATTGCTGTTCATAGATCTCGACAACTTCAAGCCAGTCAACGACCGCCGCGGCCATGCCGTGGGGGATCAGGTGCTGATCACCCTGGCCGACATCCTGCGCGGCCAGACCCGCCCCACCGATCTGGTCGCCCGCCTGGGGGGCGACGAGTTCGCGGTCTGGCTGGAAGGCGCGGATGCAACCGTCGCCGGCGCCAAGGCGCGCGACTTTCTGGTCGCCACCGCCGGCCTCAATGCCCTTAGTGCCGACGCCGACGCCCCGCTGGGCATGTCCATCGGCATCGCGGTGCGCGGCTCTGACCAGCCCGAGGATGTCGAGGCGCTGACCCGGCGCGCCGATGGCGCCATGTATTCGGCCAAGCGGCACGGCAAGGGAACGTTCCATGTGGCGGCGCCCGCCTCGATGCCGTCGCCGTCGCCGTCCTCATCCGGGGGTCCGCCGCCATGACCAACCTGCTCCAGCGGCTGTTCGAGAGCGATGGTCCGCACGCGCTGTCCTATGAGGAAACGCGGTCGCTGGCGGCGCATGACGACGTCTTGGTGCGTCGTACCCTGGCCCGCCGCACCGACCTGCGGCCCGAGGTGCTGTACTATCTGGCCGAGGACGAAGACCCCGAGGTGCGGCGCCATATCGCCGAGAACGTCACCACGCCCGCCCGGGCCTATCTGCTGCTGACCGGCGACGACAACACCGACGTCCGGCTGTCCCTGGTGCAGCGCATCGCCACCCTGGCCCCCGACCTGTCGGAGAACGAAAAGGATCGCCTGAGAACCGTGGTCCATGACGCGCTGGAGCAACTGGCACGCGACCAGATCCCGCGCGTGCGCGCCCTGCTGTCGGAAACGCTGAAAGACGTCACCAAAGCGCCCCCGTCGGTGATCAACCGTCTGGCCCGGGATGCCGAGAAGGCGGTGGCGGCGCCGGTTCTGACCTACAGTACCGTCCTTTCGGACGAGGACCTGCTGGCCATCATCCGCGAGCACCCACCGCGCGCCAACCTGACCGCCATCGCGCGGCGCCGTCCGGGCGTGCCGGCGGATGTGAGCGATGCCCTGGCGGCCACCGACGACCCGGACATCATCGCCGACATGCTGTCCAACCAAGGGGCCCAGATCCGCGAAGAAACTCTGGATTCATTAATCGACAGGGGATCGACCATTCCGGACTGGCACGAACCGCTCGTGCGACGCCCCCGCCTGCATGCCAGCGCCGCGCGCCGCCTGGCCGTGTATGTCTCTGATACCCTGGTCGAGGCGCTCATGCTGCGCCATGACCTGCCCCCGGACGATGCCGTTGCCGTGGCCGCCGAGGCGCGCCGGCGCCTGGCCGGCCGCGCCGTCCCCCCGGAGCTGGTGGACTATGGTCCGGACTGGCGCCAGGCGCTGCGTGCCGCCCACGAACGCCTGGTCGCGACGCACGCCGGCACCGAGGATAAGCCCGCTGCGGACGCCCTGTTCCGCGCCGCCATGTCGGCCAACGACCGCACCGAGGCCATCGCGCTGCTGGCCGCGTTGGCGCGAATCGCGCCCCTGGGTGTCGCCGCCACGGTGCGCGTAGGCAGCGCCAAGGGGCTGGTATCGGTGGCCTGGAAGGCCGGGCTGTCGCCGGAACTGGCCGCCGAGGCCCAACGCTGGCTCGGCCGCATTCCACCCGGCGACGTGCTGCGCGCCGGCGATGACGGGGGCTGGCCCCTGGACGAGGCGACCATGGACTGGCAGGTCGAGATGGCGGCGGAGGCAAAACTGTGATCGCGGCCCATCGGGTCAGCGGTCTGGCCGGCGCGGCTCCGGTGTCGGGGTGCGTCACCGGCGGTCATCACCCATGGGTCCGCCACCGCCAGGCGGTGGCGGGCATCGCGCCGCCGGGCATTGCGCCGCCCTGGTCGTTGTCAGGTCAATGATGGTCAAGAGCTCGCTTCAGACCGCGTTCGTGACCTCCGCCGTGATCCTGGTCCTGATCGCCAGCGGACTGGTCGGCTACATCGCCCACGTCAGTTCGTCGAAGGCGGTGGAAGAGGTCGCGCAAAAGCTTCATAAAGAGATTGCCACGCGCATAACGGAGCATCTGGACCGATTCCTAGCCCTGCCTCAGACAACCCTGGAGCAGAACGCCCGGCTGATCGCCGACGGCATCGTCTCGGCCCACGATCAGGTCGGCCTTCAACACCTGTTCTGGCATCAGGTTTCGGTTCAGCCGGCCCTGACCAGTCTGTATTTCGGCACCCCGGACGGCGGACTGGCCGGAGCCGGGCACGCGGGTCGGCACGAGGCCTTCTACACCACCGGCACCGAGGACTTCGGACCCGGCGCCTTCAAGAAACAGGCGCTGGATCGCGACGGCCGGCCGGCAGAGGTCCAATTGACCCTGCCCGGCTATGACGCCCGCGCGCGGCCATGGTTCAAGAACGCCCTGGACGCGCCCCCCGGAGTCGGCGCGTGGGGCGAGCTGTATCTGCTGTTCACCGGCCATGACCTGGCGCTGCCCGCCAGTCGGGCCGTCCGCGATGCCGGGGGACGGGTGCTCGGAGTCATCGGCGCCGACATTTTCACCTCGCATATCAGTGGTTTTCTGTCCGCCCTGCACGCGGACACCCCCGGCCTGACCTACATCACCGACCGGGACGGCCTGCTGATCGCCAGCTCGATCGGGCAAGCTCCGTTCCGCCTTGGGCCCGGGGGCCGGCCGACGCGACTGTCCGCCCGCGACAGTGCCAGCCCGGTGATCGCCGGAACCGCCGCGCTGGACCCGCCCGTCAAGGTCGGCCCGGAGGGCGTGGAGGCCGTCACCGACATCGACGGCACAGCACACAACCTGCGCATCAGCGCCTTTAGCGACGCGCGCGGGTTGGACTGGCGCATCACCACCGTGGTGCCACGCGCCATACATACCGCGCCCATCCGCGCCGCCAACCTGCGCAGCCTGGCGCTGAGCCTGCTGGCGGCCGCCGGCATGGCGATCGCGGCCACCCTGCTGGTGCGCCGCATCCTGGGGCCTCTGCGCCTGGCCGTGGCCCAGGCTGAAGCGGTGGGGCGGGGCGACCTGTCGGCCTCGCTCGACGGCGAGCCCCGCAACGAGATCGGCACCCTGGCCCGCGCCTTCAACTTCATGGTCGAACGCCTGCGCCTGGCCCAGGCCGAGCAGGCCCGCCAGATGGCCGCCCTGAGCGCAGCCGAGACCCGCTTCCGGCACCTTTTCCACGGCACCGCCACGGCCCAGTGCACCGAGGACCTGTCGGCGTTGGTGGCGCGCCTGGACGAATGGCGCGCCCAGGGCGTGACGGACCTCGCGACGTGGCTGCGGACCGACCCGGCGCGCCTGGATGATCTGGCCGGACGGGTGCACGTGACGGAGATGAACGACGCCCTGCGCCACCTGCTGGACCTGCCCGACACTCGGGACGGAGCCGCGGGTCCGGGCCAACTGACCGACGTGCGCCCGTTTTTCGGTGCCGGCGCGCGGGAGGCGTTCGCAGACAAAATGGTGGCCATCTGGGAGGGCAACACCGGCTATCGCGGCGAGGCCCGCATCCGCACGGCCCAGGGCGCCGAACGCGATGTGCTGCTGACCATGCCGATCCCGGCGACCCGGGCCGGTTTCACCATCGTTCCGGTCAGTTTCGTTGATCTGACAGAGCGCAAGACCGCAGAAGCAACCCTGCGGGACAAGAACGCGGAACTGGAGCGCTCCAACGCCGAACTGGAGTCCTTTGCCCACGTCACGGCGCACGACCTGCGCGAGCCGCTGCGCACCATCGGCTCCTATGCCACGCTCCTGCGCCGGCGCGGCAAGGACCGACTGCGGCACGACGAGATGGAGTTCCTGGACTACATCCACGATGGCGCGCAACGCATGGATGCCCTGATCGCCGACCTTCTGGACCTCGCCCGTGTCGGACGGTCGGTGCGTCCGATAGAACCGGTGGCGCTGGGCAGCGTGGTCCGGACCGCGCTTGCCGCCCTTCAGGCGCGCCTGGAGGAGACCGGAGCCAGGGTTTCCGTGGCCGACGACCTGCCGGTTGTCCGGGGACTGCCCGACGATTTGGAACGGGTTTTCCTCAACCTGATCTCCAATGCCATCAAGTACCGGGCTCCGGAACGCCCGCTCCAGGTCACCATCGCCGCCCGTCCCGACCCCGACCACAGCGCCGCCGGCATCTCCGGGGCCATGGAGTCGAGCCTTCCCATGTGGGAGCTTCGGGTCACCGATAACGGCATCGGCTTCGCCCCCGGCCAGGGCTTCGAAGACCGCATTTTCGGGGTATTCCAGCGTCTGCACGGGCGCGGCGCCCAAGGCGGCGGCACCGGCATCGGGCTGGCCATCTGCAAGAAGGTGGTGGAATTCCACGGTGGCCGCATCAGCGCCGTATCCGCCGGCGAGGACCTGGGATGCACCATCCGCTTCACCCTGCCGGCGGCCGAAGCGGACGGCCCCGCCGCCGGCCCCGCCGCCGGCCCTGGGGACGACGCGCCAGGCGGCGCTCCTTGGGGTGGTTCGGAAGCGCCGCCTTCGCCGGTATCGTGACCGCCCGGCGCCGTGTTCCGTCCAGGCCGTCGGCAGCGTGTTCAGTTCAGGCCGTCGGTGCCCATGGGACCGCCGGACAGGCGGGCCAGGATATCGTCAAGCTGGGCCAGCGAACGCCAGGTGACGGTGACGGTGCCACCACCGGAGTCGCGCGCGTCGATCGAGACAGCCATGCCGAGGGCCTCAGCCAGGTCGCGTTCCAGGGCCAGGGTGTCGGCATCCTTTTCGGGGCGGCCACCGGACCCTGACGACCCCTTGCGCGGTCGCGTCTGAGCCGGGCGTTGCTGGGCCTCGCGCACAAGGGTCTCGGTCTGGCGCACGGACAGACCCTTGCGCGCCACCTCCTCGGCGAAGACGGTGGGGTTCTCCAGCGGCAGCAGGGCGCGGGCGTGCCCGGCGCTGAGGCGGCTGTCCGAGACCATGTCGCGCACACCGGCCGGAAGCTGAAGCAGGCGCAGCATATTGGCAACATGGCTGCGGCTCTTGCCGACGACCTCGGCCAGGGCCTCCTGGCCGTGCTGGAACTCCTCCATCAGGCGGCGATAGCCCTCGGCCTCCTCCATCGGGTTGAGGTCCTGGCGTTGCAGGTTCTCGACCAGCGCCACTTCCAGCGTCTCGCCGTCGGTGAGATCACGCGACAGAACCGGAACTTCGTGCAGGCCGGCCAACTGCGCGGCCCGCCAGCGCCGCTCGCCGGCAACGATCTCGAACCCGTCCGGGGCCTCGGCATCCCCAACGGGCCGGATCAGAAGGGGTTGGAGAATACCGCGCGTCTTGATGCTCTCGGCCAGTTCGGCCAGGCCGTCCTCATCGAACGCGCGGCGCGGCTGGAATGGGCTGGGGCGCAGGCGATCGACCGCGATCAGGCGCACGCCACGGCGCCGGGAAAGGGGACCCTGGGCAGGGTTGGCGTCGCCGGCCGGGTCGTCCGGGCCATCCGGGTCGTCCGGGTCATCCGGAGATGCGCCTTCGGGCGGATCATCCTCCCCGAACAGGGCGGACAGGCCGCGGCCGAGGCTCTGGCGTGAGGCGGGGCGCTTGCTCATGGCATCACGCCGCGACAGCGTTCTGCTGGCGGATCAGCTCGCCCGCCAGCTTGATATAAGCCTGCGCACCGGCGCATGACACATCGTACAGCAGCACGGGCGCGCCATGGGACGGCGCCTCGGAAACCCGCACGTTGCGAGGGATGACGGTACGGTAGACCTTGTCCCCGAAGTAGGCGCGGGCATCCTTGGCGACCATGTCGGACAAATTGTTCCGCTTGTCGAACATGGTCAGGACGATGCCCTGGATGGCCAGATCCGGATTGAAGCGGACGCGGATCCGCTCGATCGTGCGCATCAGGTGGCTGATGCCTTCCAGGGCGAAGAACTCGCATTGCAGCGGAATCAGGACCGCATCGGCGGCAACCAGGGCGTTGATGGTCAGCAGCCCGAGAGCGGGCGGACAGTCGATCAGGATATAGTCCACCGCCGGCATGCCACCCTCCGCCAGGGCATCGGCCAGACGCTGCTCGCGCCGGTCCTGGGCCACCAGCTCGACCTCCGCCCCGGCCAGATCCATCCCGGCCGCGACGATCGACAGGTTCGGAACCTGGGTTTGAACGGACGCGCGCGCCAGCGGCAGATCACCAGACAGAAGGCGGTAGGTGTCCTGTTGGCGGCGCACCTCGCGGCCGATGCCGAACCCGGTCGAGGCATTGCCCTGCGGGTCCAGGTCCACCACCAGAACACGTGCCTGGGTGGCGGCCAGCGCCGTGGCCAGATTGATCGCGGTGGTGGTCTTGCCCACGCCGCCCTTCTGGTTCGCGATGGCGATAATGTGCGGGCGCCCGCGCGCCGGACCGGCGCGCTCCTGTGGCGCGGGGCGGGTGTGGGGGTCAGGGCGGTGAGGGGACACGGCGGATCTCCCGAAGGACGAGAAGGTGGCCCGGCGGACCGGGGTCAGCGGCCTGGTCGACGGTACCCACGGGGACGGTCTGGACAGTCTGAACGCGCATGATCCACTGATCGGCGCAGGCGGTCAATTCGCGTGCGGCGTCCCGGCCCTTGGGCAGAAGCGCAACGCCATCCGGCGCAAGATGACGAACCACCAGGGGCAGCAGAACGGGCAGGGGCGCCAGGGCGCGGGCGGTCACGACATCGGCCGACAGGGACGGCAGCGATTCGATACGGGCCGCATGCACCGTCACGGGCGTCCCGCTGACCCGGGCGGCTTCGCGCAGGAACGCCGCCTTGCGCTGGTCGGCCTCCACCAGGTGAACATCTGGCGCGCCGAGGATGGCCAGCACCAGACCGGGAAAGCCCGCACCGGACCCGAGGTCGGCCAGGCGGCGGGCCGTATCGGGATGGTTCGGCCACAAGCGGGCCGAATCGAGGACATGGCGGGACCAAGCGTCGGGCAATGTGGAGGCGCCGACCAGGTTGATCCGGCGGGTCCAGGTGGCAAGCACCTCCAGGACGGCCTGCAGCCGGGCCAGGATCTCGTCGCTGACCGCTCCGGTGGAAACGCCAAGCACCGCCGCCAGGCTGGCGCGGCGGGACTCCAGGTCCGGCAGCACCAGAGCGGCCGGGGTCGGGCGCGCCGGCTGGCACCCCCCCTGACGGCCCGAGAGGGCGGACAGCGACTGCGGGCGGCCATCGGCGCGGGCACAGTGGGATGTCGGTCGGCGCGGCGGCATGGTGTGTCGGGCGGGTCCGGGTCATGCGGTGGCGGAAGACAGCGGCGAATCGGAGGCGCGCCACCCGGACCGGTTCAGGCCGAACGGCGGCGGGCGTGGGCCAGCAGGGCGGTCACCGCCGCCGGCGTGATGCCGGGCAGACGGGCGGCGGCCCCGAGGGTCTCGGGTCGTGCCCGCGCGAGTCGCTCGCGCATCTCCGCCGACAGGCCGCCAATGGCGTGATAATCCAGACCGGGCGGCAGCGCCAGCGCCTCGTCGCGCCGATGAGCGGCGATGTCCCGCTCCATGCGGGCAAGGTAGCTGGCATACCGGGCCTGGGTCTCCACGGACTCGGCGACAGCCGCCGGAATGCTGGCTAGCGCCGGCCACAGAGTCGCCAGCCGGGCCAGGGTGACGTCGGGCTGGGCCAGCAGATCGAAGGCGCTGCGACGCTGGCCGTCCTGGTTGACCGGCCAGCCCGCCCGCGCCAGTTCGGACGGCGTCATCGAGGCCTCGCGGACCATCGCCTCGGCACGCGCCAGCGCATCACGCCGGCGCGCCCAGGCGTCCGCGCGGCGGCACCCGACCACTCCGACAGCACGGCCCCGATCGGTCAGGCGCTGGTCCGCGTTGTCCGCGCGCAGGTGAAGGCGGTATTCGGCCCGGCTGGTGAACATGCGATAGGGCTCTGTGACACCGCGCGTCACCAGATCGTCGAGCATGACGCCGATGTAGGACTCGGCGCGGTCGGGAACGAAGGCCGGCGGGGCGTTGTCGGTCGTTGCGGCCCGCAGAGCGGCATTGACCCCGGCGATGAGACCGAGTGCCGCAGCTTCCTCGTAACCAGTCGTGCCGTTGATCTGGCCGGCCAGGAACAGACCGGGGGCGTGCGCCACCTCCAGGCTGGACCGCAGCACCCGGGGGTCCACCATGTCGTACTCGATGGCATACCCGGGCTGCAGCATGGCGACGCGCTCCAGGCCAGGGATGGTCGCCAACAGGGCCTGCTGGACAGGCGTGGGCAGGCTGCTGGACAGTCCGTTCGGGTAGATGGTCGGGTCATCGAGGCCCTCGGGCTCCAGAAAGATCTGGTGGTGGTCCCGGTCGGAGAAGCGGACGACCTTGTCCTCAAGGCTGGGGCAGTAGCGCGGCCCCTTGGCGTCGATGCGCCCGCCATAGAGCGCGGATCGGGCCAGATTGGCGCGCACCACCTCATGAGTCGCGGGCGTGGTGGCCGTGATATGGCAGGGAACCTGAGGCGTAACGATGACATCGGTCAGGCTTGAGAAGGGCTCTGGCGGGTCATCGCCCGGTTGCGGTGTTACGGCGGCCCAGTCTATGGTCCGGCCATCCAGGCGAGGCGGCGTGCCGGTCTTCAGACGCGCGAGCGGCAACCCCATGCGGTCCCGCAAGACGGCACTGAGGCCGGCACAAGCGGGCGCGCCGAGGCGTCCCCCGGGCGTGGTCTCGGTGCCACGATGCATGAGACCACGCAGGAAAGTGCCGGTGGTCAGGACAACGGCCGAAGCGCGCAGCACGAAACCGCCCGCCAAACGCACGCCGGTGACCCGGACCGTGTCGCGGCCGGCGTCGAGGGCGGGAGAGCCGGCCGCGACAATCAAATCCTCGACGGCCCCGTCAAGGACGGACACGCCGGGCTGTTCGGCCAGAAGCGTCTGGGCGGCCAGGCCATAGAGCCGGCGATCGGCCTGGGCACGTGGGCCGCGGACGGCCGGACCCTTGGAGCGATTGAGAACACGGAAGTGAATGCCGGCGCGGTCGATGGCACGGGCCATCAGACCGTCCAGAGCGTCGATCTCACGCGCCAGGTGACCCTTGCCCAAGCCCCCGATGGCGGGGTTGCAAGACATGGCCCCAATGGCGCGACGATCGTGCGTCACCAGCAGGGTGGCGGCGCCCATGCGGGCTGCTGCTGCTGCGGCTTCGGTGCCGGCGTGACCACCCCCGACCACAATCACATCCCAACGACGCCCGGCCGCAGCGGTCCGGGGGCCAGGAGGCGACGGAGGAGCCCGCGGAGCCG
>CAYFTQ010000052.1:0-3665 GCA_964346035.1 uncultured Roseospira sp.
CGGACCGCCACCCTCCCATCGTAACGCGGTTCTCGGACCTCCGCGATTGGAAACGAACCGCGATGGGCCAGGGCCGGCCGACCTCCCCTGGCCCGGGGCCAGGCACGGCGGGCAGGGACCTCTATTTCTTGCGCCCGGCCTTGCGCCCTACGGCCAGAAGCCCTTGCAGCATGCCCCGCTTGGCCTTGCGCGCGGCGCGGGTCCCCGGCTTGAGGTCCAGGTTCAGGCTGGTGTTCAGGGCCTCGAAGGCGCGGAAGAAGGTCTTGCTGGCGGTGCGTTTCCTGACCACAGGCTCGCCTGTGTTCAGGGCCTCGCCGAAGGCTTGCGGCTCGAACGGCAGGCTGGCAAGAGGCGCGCGGCCGGTGACGTCCTCGAAGTCCTTGGCGCCCAGCTCGGCCTTGGGGGCCATGCCCACACGATTGAGAACGATATGCGTGGGCCAGCCCTCGCGCCGTTTCTCGGCCAGAAATCCGACCATCTTCTGGGCATCGCGAAGGTTGCTTAGGTCCGGGTACGCGACCAGAAGAACAGCCGAGGAGTCCAGCAGGACATCCGTGACCCACATGGACCATTGCCGGGGCAGGTCCAGAACGACCACATCATATTGCCGCCGCAACGCCGTGATCAGACCCTCAAGGGCGTCGCTGGGGGGCCTGAAGGAAATGTCGAGCTGGGCCGTGGACCCCAGAAGGGCCAGATGATCGTCATAGCGCACCAGATAGCGGTCGATGTCCGTTTGGTCGAGCGAGTCCGCCTGCCCCAGAACATCGGCGGCCGACTGGCGCGGCGACAGGTTCAGCGCGACGGCGGCGGTTCCGGCGGAAATGTCCAGATCGACCAGCACCACGTCGCCGGAGACATCATGGCCGGTCTTGTAGGCCAGGTTGCAGGCCAGGGCGCTGGAGCCAACCCCGCCGCGCACCCCCATGACCGAGATCAGGGGCGCCAGGTTGCGGTCTGACTCGTCCGAGGAGATGCGGACAATGGCGTCCACCAGATCGTCCGCGTGGGCCGGTCCGACCAGATAATCCGCCACCCCCATGGACACCAGTTGTCGATAGAGCGCGATGCTGTCGTCAAGGCCGATGACCAGGACCTGGGTATCCTGCGTCACATAATCGGCGACCGTGTCCAGTTCGGTCAGCAGATCGGACCCGGACAGTTCGCTTTCCAGGATCAGCACCTGCGGCGCTTCGACCCGCACCAGGATCCCCGGCGCCTCCGCCAGCCCCCCGTCATGCACATGGATGGCGCTGCGGCGAAAGCGGATGTCGTCCTTCAGGGCCTCCAGGGCATGGCGGGTGGGTTCGTTGACGACGAACGCCTCGACGATCAGACGCATGTCTCAAACCCTTTTGGCGGCCGCGCCGCGCGCGTGCTGTCTGTTGGCCGAGGTCATCGTCATTCGCCAATTCCCGTCAACGAGCCGCTTTCATTGAGCGGCAGCGGCGTGCCCTGAGGGTCGCCGGCCCGATAGGTCTCTATCACCATATCCTGGCGCGCGGTGTCCACCGGGCCGGGTGGACGCCCGCGCAGCAGCTCGCCCGGGTCCGACACCATAAGGCCGATGTTGCGGTTCACGGCGCACCCGAAATTGGGGTGGTTCTCGTTGCTGGGATTGAACCCGGTGTGACCGGCCCAGTCGCCGCATTCCGGCACAACGGCCACGTGGGCCTCATAGGACAGGGTCAGGGCCTCGGCCGGGGCGGTCCCGGCCGGGCGGCCCAGCACCACGGCGCGGATACCGCGGTCGGACAGCCAGGCTTGCATGACCTCGGTGGCGGCGCGAGCCGGACCGACCAGCGCGCCGTTGGGCGTGATCCGCATGTTCGTGCGCCCGCGGCGCTGGTAGTCCTCCAGGAAGCCCCGTGGCATGGCGATGGTGCCGGACGAGCCATCCGCCGTCACGCGGGGCATGGGGACGGTGACCTGGAAGGTCCGCATTTCGGCCGTGGCCTGATAGCGCTCGTTATGGTTCCGGGGTGCGTCCTGGCAGGCCGACAGGGCCAGCGCGCCGGCGGCCAGCAGCAGCACCGGCACGGCAGCGACCCGGCGCCGTGGGGCGGCGCGCTGTCGGGGTCCCGGCCCTGGGCCTTGGCGGTCGCGCATTGCTGCTTACTCCATGATATAGCCGAAGGGCGCGTCGACCGTCATGACGGGGGCGCCCCCGCCAATTCCGCCGTAGCGGTCATAAAGCCGGCCAAGAACGTACATGTCGAAATCGTCCGCCGGCTTGAAGCCGTCGGTCGGCAACGCCAGCTCCGCGCCCATCTGTCGCGGCCGCACGGTGAACGCCTCCACGGTGACCACCATTTCGCTGCGATCATTCTGGAAATCCTGGCTGCGGAACAGCGCGCCCAGAACGGGAAGGTCCATCAGGCCGGGAACACCGTTCAGGGTGTTGCGGTCTTCCGACTGCAACAGGCCGGCGATCATCAGGCTGCCACCCGAGGGCAGCATGACGGTGCTTTCGGCTCGGCGTGTGCTGAGACCCGGTACGCCCAGGATGTCGCTGGCCTCCTGATCCAGGCGGCTGACCTCGGTGTTGATGCGCAAACTGATCTGTTGGCGCGACAGCACGACCGGGGTGAACGACAGCTTGACACCGAATTCCTTGAACTCGAACGTGCGGTTGCCGTCCTCGTCGACGCCGGTGGCGATCGGGAACTCGCCGCCGACCAGGAAGTTCGCAGTTTCGCCGGAAATGGCGGTCAGGCTTGGTTCCGCCAGCAGGCGCGCGAAGCCGCGCTCCTCCAGCGATTCAAAGGCGATCTCGTCAAAGCCGGCCTGGTTGAGGGCGATGGTGCCGAGCGGGTTTCCGGAGGCCAGCGGGGAATAGGCGCCCAGGCCCAAGGAGACGCCCTCGATCAGTGTCGAGAGATCGGGGTCGACGACCTCCTTGGTGAACCCGGCGATGAGATCGCCGCTGTCCTCGTCTTCGGCATAGCCGCCACGGGCGGCGCTGCCTTCCAGGAACTTGCGCGCCGAACGGTTCATCTCGGCGACGCGGACGCGCAACAGAACCTGCTGGTCGCCGGCGATGTTGATGGCGTTGATGACCGCGCCCTCGCCGCCGACGAACTGCTTGGCCACGCTGGCCGCGTTGCTGGCGTCGACGGCGGAACGCACCTGACCGTTCAGGATGACGCCGCTCTGGGTGGCGGTCACGTCGATTCGGCTTCCCGGCACGACCGCGCTCAGGGCCTCGCGCAGGGCCGCCAGATCGGCCTCAATGATCATGTCGTAGCGTTCAAGGACGCGCCCGTTGGTGCCCCGCAGGAAGACGTTGGTGCGGCCCGGCTTGAGGCCGACCAGATAGACCGTGCGGGGTGCGGCGCGCAACTCGCTGACAACCTCGCCATCGCCGATGAAGATCGACTCGATGGTCGAGTCGACCTCGATTTCGACCACCCGGCCGACCGTGGCGACGATCCGGTTGCCCTGGCGATAGACCCCTTCGGACAGGTGCTCGCGGGGCACGCTGGCCGGGGCGGGGCCGGCGTTGGTATTCGGACGGGCGCGCGGCACCGGCGAGGCGGCGCCAGCCGGTGCGCCCGGCGTCACTGCTGCTGGCGCGCGCCGGGTCGGCCCGGGAATCGTTGTGATCGCCGGCGCCGCTGAGGGCGCGGGGGCCAAGACAGAGATGCGCCCGCTCGCCGGTCCGG
>CAYFTQ010000052.1:3765-10827 GCA_964346035.1 uncultured Roseospira sp.
GGTGGCAGGTGGTGCGGCGGCGATCGGTTGGGGGCGGCTCGGCCGGGGCGCCTCCGGGGCGCTGGCCGCTGGACCGGCGAGAGACGATTGGTTCGGGCCGCTGGTGGGTGCGCCCGGCCTGGTGGTCGCGGTGCTCGGTCGCGCGGCCGTCAGCGGCGGCAGTGGGTCGAAACCGGAGGACAGGTTCGACCCGCCCGCCCCGATGGCTGGGGGGGCCGTTGCGTCGGGCCGGGCCCCGATCGGGGGAAGGGGGTCCAATGACCCGATCCAGCCGGCCGCATTGGTGTCCTGCGCCTGCGCCGGCGCGCCGATCTGCCGGGGACCGGGCACCAACAGCAGCGCCGCCGCGATACCGGCGGACAGCCCGGCCAGGCGGCGCGGGCTGATCAACCGTTTGGGTCCTCGCAGGGTGGCGTTCACGACCGACCTTCCTCTGGCGAAGCTTTAAGGACGGCACAAAAGTTCATGCTCGTGCGCAGTTTGCCGAATAAGCTTGCAGGTGTACATGAAAAAACAACACCAACCTATTCCTCTACTGGAATTTCATCGGCCATATCGGGCGTGATGCCGACGGGAAATCCGGGATCTTCGGGGGACGGCCGCGTGCTGATCCGCCGCACGCTGGGGGCTCCGCCGACTCCGTCCGAGCCCGAATAGACCGCCGGATCACCGGCGCCGCGATAAACCGTGATTTCCCAGTCGCGTGCGGGCGCCGGAGCCGGCTGCGGCGACAGGACCGGCTCTGCCGGTGGCATCTCGCGCAGGCGCTCGCTCTCCTGCTCGCGGCGGCGGCGTTCAACGGCCGCTTCCAGCAGCATGTCAAGGCCGCCACTGACCTCGCGGTCGCTGACCATACGGCGTTCCTGCTCGGCGGGGCGATCGCCAAAGCCCAGCAACGAGGCCAGCCCGACCGGAGCCTGGCGATCGGAAAGCGCGCGCAGGGTCAGCGTCATTGATCCCATTTCCTTGGCCAGGTTGACGACCTCGGCCTGGCGGGCGGTAACCTCGACGGTAACGGTCTTGACCACGCGGGCGTCCTCGTCGTCCTCGCGGAAGTCCTGATCGACCGCCAGCACACGCAGCGATTCCAGGATGGTCTCCGAGAGATAGCGTGCCACGGGCGCATCCGCGCCGGGCGAGGCAACGCCCCGCGGCAGGGCGGCCGTGATGTCGTGCGTGAGAAGGACGTCGACCCGGTCGCCGGGCAGGATGAAGCCGGCCGCTCCACTGGTTTCGTTCACCGGGATCGCGATGGCGCGCATGCCGGGCTGAAGCGCGCCGGCCATGAAACTGGCGCTGGCGCGGTCGAACACGGTTCGGTCCGTCAGGGGCTCGCCGGCGGCCACGAAGCGCCGTGCCACCTTGCCGCTCAAGGACGCCTCAAGCGCGGTCCTGCGGTTGAAGATCTGCTGTTCGGTGGCCCCGGCGGCGTCGCCGATCACCTTGTAGGCGGACAGGATGTCCTCTTCAGGCCACGGCTGCCACCGGAACATTGACGGGCGCAAAGCCTCGCCCGCCGCAATGTCCTTGTCGGCGACAAGCACCCGCTGACCGGTGAAGACGGGAAGGACCTCCTGCCCCGTTTCGGCCTGCTGACCTTGCTGCTGGAGATAGTTGTTGACCAGATAGGCGGCAACGCCGGCCGCGCCGACCGCGATCATCAGGACAAGGATCAATACCGCGCGCATGGCGTTCCACTCCTCTGGGCCGGGCCGGGACCCCTCGGGACCCGGTCAGGCGGGTACCAACGGCAGGCCAAGGCCGCCGCCAAGCCAGGTTCCGACAACGCCGACGGCGATGGCCAGGCCGTAGGGCACCGCCGCCCGATCATCTCCCAGACTGGTAAAATAACGGTTCATAAAGCCCTGATTCCTTCCCCGAATCCTGACCACGACAAGGGCCACGACAAGGGCCAGCGCCAGCACGCCACCGGCGATCGCGACCAGTGCGAGGAAGTGCGCCACGGCGGACGGAAGGATCCAGGGCATGATCGCGCTCAGAAGCTTGACATCGGCGCCGCCCAACCAGCCCAGGCAGAACAGGCCCAGCGTCACCAGGAACACCGCGACGGCGCCCCCGACGGCCCACGCCAGGGCGATGGGCGCCAGGGTGCCGGCCACCAGAGCGGGCAGCGCCAGGGCCACATAAAGCAAGGCGATGGTGGCGGCGAAGTGATCCTCGATCTCGCGCGTGCGGAGGTCCCGCCAGGCCGCGAGGCAGCACAACAGGACCACGACCCCGGCGGCGACCGTTTCGCCCGCCGCCATCATCGCCCGGCTCTCGCGCCGGTGGGGTGAGGCGCAGGGCGGTGCAATCCGTCCTGTCGGCGCGTCGGCGCCGGCAACCCCGGGTCCGTCGTGCCGACGGGATCATGCGACATGCCGGTCGCCGGCATCATCATGTCCGGCCGCTGCATCACCACCTCTCACGTCGCCCGTGGCGCTGCGGCGCGGGCCGGAAAACCGGTGGTGCAAATGGCAACGGCCCGCCTGAACCAGGCGGGCCGCTCCAAAGCCTTGCGGGCCCCGATTGCCCGCCCGTCTCCTCTGCCGCCCGTGCGCCGCCATGGCGGCAACCGGGGGCCAGGGAGTCGAGGCTCCAGGTCCCGCTGTTCGCGACGACCCGCAGCAGAGCCTACAGGTTGCCGGCGATGTTGCCGAACACGTCGTTGAGGTTGGTGCCGACGGCCGTGATGGTGCCGATCACCACAACGGCGATCAGGGCGGCAATCAGGCCGTATTCGATGGCGGTCGCGCCCTTGGTGTCACGGCGCAGGGTGGCAAAAAGATCGCGGATGATGGTCAGCATGGGTCTTCCTCCTGGACCGACGCTTTCTAGCGCCGATATGAATGAACGCGGATGATCAGCCTGTCGCAATTCCCGTCTGCTTGGTCCGATCATCTTCCCGAACCAGACGAGATTATGATACACGCCCCACACGGTGTCCACTGTGACATTGGTTACAGGGTTGAGCGTCGTTTCGGTCTTAAGCCACTTTTAATGCGTTTCTTTGCTCAAACGGACACTAAAAATCGTTGCCGTCAGGGGTTCCGGATCCGCTCGGCCAGGATCATGGTCCAGGGCGGCGGCTGGCGCACCTCAAGGATGCGGAACGGGCGCCCTACCAGGGCGCGAAAGCCTTGCGCCGACCAGTGCTGAACGTGACCGGGTGTGTTGCCAAGGTGGCGCAGGTATTTGAGGCGGGCCATGTTGAGCGCGCGCCAGAGCGGTTCGCGCGGCACGCTGACGATGATATGGCGCCGGGTCAGGGTGCCCAGCCGCCGTAGCGCGGCGTTCGGGTCGGCGACATGCTCCAACACTTCGCAGCACAACACGAGATCGGCGGCTGGCAGGTCCGGGAGCGGACCGGTCAGGTCGCCCTGAAAGACCGCCCGCGTGGCCGGGAAAGACTCCAGGCGCACTCGCGCCGCCGCGACACAGGCCGCGTCGATATCGAAGGCGTGCAGGGAATCCAGGGCGGGCGCGAGCCGGGCCGACAGCACGCCCTCGCCGCACCCGGCCTCGATCACCGTGCGCGGCGCCGCCCGGGCCAACAGGGCGTCAAGATCGCGGAAGAACCCGGCCATGAGCGCACGCACCACAGGATTGCGCGAGCCGTACTTGTCATAGACGTTGCCGCCTGGACCGTTGGCGTTGCTCGTCACTGTCATGGCGGGGGCGCGCCGCCGTTGCGCTCCGTCAGCGAGGCCCGGAGCTGCCGGGTTCGGATTTCGGCCAGAAGGACACGATTGGCTGCGATCAGGTCGGACAGAACGCCGGCGCAGAACACCACCACGGCGGCAAGGATCAGGATCGCCACCAGAATCAGCGACTGGACGTTGCCTCCGCCGTGGCCTGTCAGGAAGAAGAAAAGGAAGCGCAGTCCCAGCAGAAGCCCGGGAATGGCGATCAGGGTGCCGCACAGCGCGAAAAACCGCAGTGGCTTGTAAAGCGCGAATATGCGCAAGATCGTCACCATGGAGCGCACCACGTATCCGGTCGTGGTCTTGAACAGGCGCGAGGGGCGGGTGGCGGGATTGGTGCGCACCGGCACCCATTCCACGGGAATGCCCAGGCGGCCGGCCTGGATGACGGTTTCCAGGGTGTAGGTGTAGGCGTTGAACACGTACAGCCGCAAGGCGGCCTCGCGGGAGATGGCCCGAAAGCCACTGGGCGCGTCCGGCACCTTGGTTCCGCTGGCGATCTGGACCACCCGGCTTCCCAGCCGCTGCAACAGCTTCTTGATCAACGGAAAGTCGTCCGTCTGCATGATCGGGCGCTTGCCGACGGTCATCATGGCGCGGTCATCAAGGATGGGCGCGACCAGATCGGGAATACAGGCGGCGTCGTACTGGTTGTCGGCATCGGTATTGACGATCACGTCGGCGCCGCGTTCCAGCGCCGCCACCAGACCGGTCATGAATGCGTTGGCCAGCCCGCGATTGACCGGCAGGCGCACGACATGATCGACGCCATGGGCGCGCGCGATGGCGCTGGTCTCGTCGGTGCTGCCGTCGTCCGTGATCATCCATTCGACCCGATCGAACCCCGGCACGGTGCGCGGCAGGTCGGCGAGGGTCGCGGGCAGGGTGGCGGCCTCGTTGTAACATGGTATGTGAATGATGAGCGTGCCGGCCATGGCCTCACTCCGGGGCTGGTGGGGTCTCGGGCGAATGCGATGCCGGGGCCTGGTCCGCCGGTTCGACCCGATAGACCCGCAGCGTGTCGTTCAGGGGCTCGGGCAGGGGCAGCGGTGTCAGCCACGCCGGGACCTCGCCGTTCAGCACGCGGGTGCGGAAATCCCGCGCCGGGTCGTCGTCTCGGAACAGGTTCAGGCCCTCCGCTTCGCAGATGATCAGGATATCGGCGCGGGCCTGCGCCAGATGCCGGCGCGCCTGACGGGCTGAGTCGGCGGTCATCACCCGCCATGTCATCGTGAAGCCCGGTTGCAGGCGGTGGTTCGGGATGGCGTATACCGCGTGCGGGGTCCGATACATCAACTCGGCGCCCATGTCCGCCATGGTCATGATGTTCTGGCGCGGCGTGTCCGGCAGTTCACGGTCCAGATGGCGGCTCAGTGCGGTGAAGTGGCACAGTTCCAACACCGAGGTCCGCTGTGATGCCTCGGGCCGGGCCAGCGTCTGTACGGCCACCGGCGCAAGCATGATCAGGCATGTGACGCCAACCCGCGCCGGCACCCGCACCGCCAGCCGCAACCCGCTCAGGGCGGCGAACGCCCAGCCGGCCAGCGCGCCATAGCCGGGCACCAGCAGTGCCAGGATGATGGTCATCCAGGCCGGCACAGGCGGCCAGGTCGCTGCCAGGTAGATCAGGGCCAGCGCCAGCAGGGAGCCCCAGACCCAACGCGCGCCCGGGGCCGAACGGGGACGCGCCAGCAGGGCCAGCAATCCGAGCGCGCTCAGCACCAGGGGCAGGCTGTGCAGGCCCTCATGCGCCAGGCGTCGCAGCAGCGCGCCCAGGGAGGTCAGGTTTTCCGGCTCGATCAGCGGCTGATACTCGGAAATCCGGACCAGGCGGGTGGCGGCGTACAGCGGGTCGATGGGGATGCCGCGGTCGGGGGTCAGAAGCTGCGGGAACAGCCCCAGCAGAACACCCACGCCGACGGCCGCCAGGCCTGCCGTCCAGGGCAGGCGACGAATCGGGCCGGCGCTCCAGGACGGGCGCCGGCTTTCGATCGCCACCACCGCCGACCAGAACGCCAGGATGGTCGCAAACACGGCAACATGGGCGATGGAGAGCCGATCGAATTCAACCGTAAAGAATGCCTCCGCCGGGGGCCGCTCCAGGGTCAGGGCGACCAGGCACGCCAGTGTTGCCGCCAGCGCCATGGCGCGGTTGCGGCCGGCCCAGGGGGCGCCCGATACAAGCCAGCGCAGGCCCAGGATCACGGGCACGGCCAGGGCCAGCAGCACGCCGCTGATGTTGACCCAGATGGCCAGCGGCAGCGCCGCCCCCAGCAACAAGGGGCCGGCCCGGCGCCCGGGTCTGGTGAAGGTGCGCACCAGCCCCATGACGATCAGGGCCGCCACCACGATCAGGGGGGGATAGTGGTCCGGCCGTCCGGGCAGGAACACGGATAGCAGCGGATAGACGAACACCAGCGCCAGGGCCGTGAACACCACCTGATGGGGGTTCAGCAGGGGGCGCAGGGCGCAGGCCAGGATGGTCGCGGCCACCAGGCACAACACGGGGGAAACCAGGTAGCCGCCCCAATGCAGCGCGACCAGGGGGTCCATGAAGGCCATCAGGGGCAGCGCGCATACGATGACCAGCACGTCCAGCGGGCGCGTCCAGTGCGACACCAGACCATCCGGCACGATACGTTCGAATGCCGAAGTATACCAGCCACCGCCAAACCACAGATCCCGCACCCGGACCAGACGGGAATAGGTATCGGTGTCAAGATAGGGGGGCAGGGCGCCGCCGTCCCCCTGAAGCCTGTACACGCCAAGGGCGCCCAGGATCACTGCGCAGGCCAGAGCGCCACCCCAACAGGCGACCGTTCCGGCGGTGTCGTCTCGCGTCGGCGCGGGCGAGGGCGCGGGCGCGGGCGGTTCGGGCGCATCAGGGACCGGGGACGTCATGCCGAACTGTTCTCCATCTGGTTCACGGTGGTGTGCCGGCGCCTGGTTGGCGGCGCCGACGCTCGGCCTGCCGTCGGTGCCGGACGCCTGCCAGTGTGGGGCCGTCCGCCTTCCGGGCGGTACAGTCCTCAGTTGAAGCCGTTGGCGGTATCGGCGAACACGCTGTTCAGGTTGGTGCCGACCGCCGTCACGCCGAGAATGATGACGATGAAGATCAGGCTGGCGATAAGGGCATACTCGATGGCCGTGGCGCCGCGCCGGTCCAGTGTCCGCTCTCGTGTCCCGTCCTTTGGTTCGCTCATGACCGTCTCTCCTGTTGCGCCGATCCCCAGGGACCGTTTCGCGCTGGCCCGTCGGCGCCAGCCCACTGCACTGACAAAGACAAGGGAGCCGTCTGTCAGCGCACCAGACCCTTGTTGATGCATCACCTTACCAAACTCAGGCCGATGCCTTCGTT
>CAYFTQ010000053.1:0-6692 GCA_964346035.1 uncultured Roseospira sp.
ATGGACTGGTGGCCGACCTGTTCAAAGCGGTGCCGGCGCTGGAAGAGGCGCTCGGCAGCTAGCGGAGGGTCCGGACGCGGCCGCCCTGGCCGCGTCCCGTCCGCAGGCAACAAGGACGCAGGCATGATCAGTACAATCGGCGTCATCGGCGCCGGCCAGATGGGCACCGGAATCAGTCACGTGTGTGCCCTGGCCGGCTTTCAGGTCCGCCTGACCGACGTCAGCGAACAGGCCCTGGACAAGGGTATGAGCGTCATCACCCACAACATGAACCGGCAGATCGCGAAAGGCTGGCTGAACGACGCCGACCGCGACGCCGGTCTGGCCCGGATCGCGCCGGCCATGGGCATGGAGCCGTTCGCCGACTGCGACCTGGTGATCGAGGCCGCGACCGAGGACGAGGCCGTCAAGCGCCAGATCCTGGCTGCGTTGTGCCCGCACCTGCCGCCGACGACCATCGTGGCGTCCAACACCTCGTCCATCTCCATCACCCGCCTGGGCGCGGCCACCGACCGGCCCGGCAAGTTCATCGGCATGCACTTCATGAACCCGGTGCCGCGGATGCAGCTGGTGGAGCTGATCCGGGGCATCGCCACCGCCGAGGAAACCTATCAGCAGGTGCGCACGGTCACGGAGACGCTGGGCAAGACCTCGGTGCCGTCCGAGGACTTCCCGGCCTTCATCGTGAACCGCGTCCTGATGCCCATGATCAACGAGGCGATTTATACCCTTTACGAGGGGGTCGGCGGCGTGGAGGCCATCGACGTCGCCATGCGGCTGGGCGCCAACCATCCCATGGGGCCGCTGGAACTGGCCGATTTCGTGGGTCTGGATACCGTGCTGGCCATCATGCAGGTGTTGTACGATGGACTCGCCGATTCCAAGTACCGCCCCTGCCCCCTGCTGGTGAAATATGTCGAGGCCGGCTGGCTGGGCCGCAAGACCGGTCGCGGTTTCTATGATTACGCCGGCGAAACGCCGGTGCCGACGCGCTGACCCCGGGGTCGAGGCGGCACGGACGCGCGGCAGTGAACAGGACACGCCGCCTCGATGCCGACCTTGCCGCAGCTTGAATCCGTTGGCCCGGTGTGGCCCCCGGTGTGGCCCCCGCCAGTGCGCTGACAAAGACAAGGCCGCCATCCGTCAGCGCACAAGACCCTTTTTTTGAGCATCAACGTTCCAAACTCAGGCCGAGGCCTTCGTTCGGGTCGATGCCCTTGTTCATGCATCAACGTCCCAAACTCAGGCCGAGGCCTTCGTTCGGGTCGATGCTCTTGTTTATGCATCAACTTCCCAAACTCAGGCCGAGGCCTTCGTTCGGGTCGATGCCCTAGGCCGTGTGCGGCACGATGCGCATCTGGACGCGCCGGTTCATCTGGCGTCCGGACGCCGTATCGTTGGTGGCGACGGGCTGGCGTTCGCCGTGACCCTGCCAGTACAGCCGCTCGCCAATGATGCCGCGCGAGCGCATGAAGTCCACCACCGACCGGGCGCGCCGCTCCGACAGCGCCTGATTGTACTCGGCCGCGCCGGTCGAGTCGGTGTGGCCATGCACCTCGACATAGCTTTGCGGATTATTCGCCAGGGTCTGGGCGACCTGCGACAACGGCCCCTGGAACTCGGCCTTGATGCGTGCCGAATCGACGTCAAAGGTGACGTTGGCCGGCATGGTCAGAAGCAGGGTGTCGCCCTGGCGCTGGATGCGGACATCCGTGCCCGCCAGATCCTGGCGCAGGGCCTGTTCCTGGGAATCCATGTAGGCGCCGACAGCACCGCCGGTAAGCGCGCCGATGCCGGCGCCGATCAGCGCCGATGTGGCCGCGTTGTGGCCGGCGATGGCGCCCACGGCGGCACCCGTCGCGGCCCCGCCCAGCGCACCCAGGCCGGCGCCCTGAACCGTGTGATAGCCACCGCCGCCCTGCGAGACGCAGCCGGACAACGCCAGGCCGGCGGCGGTGAGGGCGATAAGGGATCGACGCATGATGTAACCTCCTTGTCGTTCTTGAACTCACCGACACCTGGGATCGACCGCGCGACCTGAAAGGCCGACAGCATGAATCGGTTGTTGCGGACACAGCAATGGTGACGCGAATGCGCCGTTGACGCAATGACGCGATCCTGCAAACCCCTTCCGGCGGACATGTGGCGAACCGGTCGCCGCGCCGATAGCACCGCCCATCGCTCAAGAAAGGCGCCGCCCGTGACAGCCCTTCGTTCCCTGACCCGCCCCCTCGTCGCCCTCGTGGCCCTGGTTGTCATCACACTGGCGCTGTGGCGGCTGCTGGCGCCGCTGGGGCCGCTGGCGATCGAGACCGTCTCGGTGGACGGCACCCCGGTCACGGTCTATCGGCCCGCCGGCGCGCCCGGAGGCGCCGGCCCGGCGGTGGTGGTGGCGCACGGGTTCGCCGGCTCGCGCCAGCTCATGCAGGCCCACGCCATCGCGCTGGCCCGCAACGGCTATGTCGCCGTAACGTATGACGCGCTCGGCCACGGCCGCCACCCTGATCCACTACCCGGCAACCTGACCGAGGAAACCGGCGCCACCGTCCATCTCCTGGAGCAACTCGACCGTGTCGTGGCCTATGCCCGGGACCTGACCCCGGACCATGACCGCCTGGCCCTGCTGGGGCATTCCATGGCCTCGGACATCATCGTCCGTCAGGCCGGCGCCGATCACGAGACGTATGCCGGACTGGTGGCGCTGTCGATGTACTCGACCGCCGTCACGAAGGCCGTGCCGCCCAACCTTCTGGTGGTCGTAGGCGCCCTTGAGCCCCGGGTTCTGAAGGACGAGGCGGCGCGTGTCGTCGCACTGGGGGCGACGGACACCGAGTCCGTGGTCCCGGGGGAGACGGTGGGCAGCTTTGCCAACGGCACGGCGCGCCGCTGGATGATCGCGCCGGGCGTGGAGCATATCGGCATTCTGTACAGCCAGGACGGTATCGCCGCCGCCCTGGACTGGCTGAACCGCGCCTTCGGCCGCCCCGAGGCGGCCGGTGTGCTGCCGCCGGCGCGCGGTGGCTGGGTTCTGGCGCTGATGGTGGCGGTGGTCGCGTTGGCCTGGCCGGCGAGCCGGCTGCTACCGCAGGTCAGCCCCGCGCCGTTGGGTGCCGGCGTGCCCTGGCGCCGGCTGTGGCCGGTGGCGGCGGTGCCGGCGGTCCTGACCCCCCTGATCCTGTGGCCGCTGCCCCATGACTGGCTGCCGATCCTGGTGGGTGACTACCTTCTGGCTCACTTCGCGCTTTATGGCCTGCTGTCCGGGCTGGGCCTGTGGTGGCTGGTCCGGCGCGGCCACGCCCGTCCGCCCCGGCTGGTGCGCCCCGGTCCCGTGCTGCTGGCGGCGGCACTGCTGGGCGGCTTCGTGCTGGTCGGCTTGGGCACCCCGATCGAGCTGTTCGTGGCCGCGTTCCGGCCCATCCCGGAACGCGCCTGGCTGATCCCCATCATGATGCTGGGCACGCTGCCGTTCATGCTGGTGGACGAGTGGCTGACACGCGGACCCGGCCATGCCCGTCTGGCCTACGCCGCCACCAAGGCCCTGTTCCTGCTGTCGCTGGTACCCGCCATCGCTCTCGACCTGAACAGCCTGTTCTTCCTGATCATTCTGTATCCGGTGATCGTACTTTATTTCGTGCTGTTCGGGGCGCTGTCGGCCTGGAGCGGGCAGCGCACCGGTCATCCCTGGGTGGCCGGACTGGCCAGCGCGCTGGTGTTCGCCTGGTGCGTGGCCGTGACCTTCCCCATCGTCAGCGGGGAATAGGGGCACCCGGCGCCCTATCCGAACCGCGCCAGATAGTCCTCGGCCATGTCGCAGGCACCCAGGGAGTACGCCGGGCCGAGGGACTGGGCCAACTCGGTCTCGGCGTGGCTGCCGCTCCAGGCCAACAGGACCATGCGGCGCAGAAGAACGAAGGTGGGGATCTGGGCCTCGTCCTCGTCCGACAAAGGGGCGACGCGGCGATAACCACGCAGCCAGGCGGCGATCAGGTCGGGCACCTTGGGGCTGTGCTCGAAGAACGACACCGTGGTCGCGACATCGTACAGGAACCAGCCGAATCCGCAGTCGTCGAAATCCAGGATGCGCGGGCTGTCATCGACCAGCAGCAGGTTGGCGAGACGGATGTCGGCATGGATCAGGCCGAAGCGCCCGGGGCTGCGGCCGAACCCCTCAAGGCGCCGTCGCAGGGTGCCGCTCAGGCGCTCCAGCAGGGCCAGGGCGGGACCGTCCAGGCCAACGGCGGCGCGCCAGTCGCCCCAGTGGCCATTCGCATCCAGCATGCCCGGGCCGTCCCACGTCAGGCGGGTGAAGCCGGCCGGCCGGCGCCAGCTCCGGGCGTGGGCATGCAGGCGGGCGGACAGCGTGCCCAGATGCTCGAACGGACCGATCAGGTCGTCGTCCTCCATAGGCTCCCGACCCTCGATGAAATGGAACAGAACCATGGCCCGTGGCGCGTCCAGCCCCGGCGCGGCGCCGGTCTGGATCAGGGCGCCGTCGCGGCCGGGGATGGCCTGCGGGGTGATCACCCCGGCCTGATCCTGAAGGGCGCGCATCCAGGCCAGTTCGCTCTCGATCGCCGCGTCGCTGTGATAGCCGGGCCGGTGTTGGCGCAGGACGCGGCGTTCGCCATCGGGCAGGTCCACCCGCCAGGTGGCGTTCTCCGACAGGTTCAGCAAGGTGACGGGAGCCTCGGGCGGCAGATCCCACAGCGGCAGCGCGTCGCGGGCCAGCGCCTCCAGGGCGGCAAGCGGCGGTACCGGCGACGGCGACGGAACGGTCATGGCGGGCTCTTCGGGCGGCGGCTCGGGCGCCGCACTTTAGAGAAACACCCCGGCCGGCTTCAAGAGCGCCGGGGGCAGCACAGCCGGTCTCATTATGGCTGGAAGACCATGGATCGGGCGGCGCCGGTGCAACCCGCCCGACGCCCATGCAACGCCGCAGGACCGGTCGCGGACCCATAGTGAGACCGGCTGCGCCCCCGCGCGCCCCCGTGACCGCCGCCCGCCGGGGGTGTAGAGTCCGCCTTGACCCGTTGTGTTCAGTCAGAGGACCGTTCCCCATGAAGCTCACCGAATCGCGCCTTCTCCGCCAGCAGTGCTACGTCAACGGCCAGTGGGTGGTGGCCGACGGCGGCGGCACCCTCGCCGTCACCAACCCGGCCACCGGGGCAGAAATCGCGCGCGTCCCCGACATGGGCGTTGACGAGACCCGCCGCGCCATAGAGGCCGCCAACGCCGCCTGGCCGGCGTGGCGGGCCAAGACGGCCAAGGAGCGCGCCGCCATCCTGCGCGCCTGGTTCAACCTGATCATGGCCCACCAGGAAGACCTGGCCGTCCTGATGACCGCCGAGCAGGGCAAGCCCCTGGCCGAGGCACGCGGCGAGGTGGCCTATGGTGCCAGCTTCATCGAATGGTTCGCCGAGGAAGGCAAGCGCATCTATGGCGATGTCATCCCCTCGCATGGACCGGACAAGCGCATCGTCGTCATCAAGCAACCGATCGGCGTTGTGGCCGCCATCACGCCCTGGAACTTCCCCAACGCCATGATCACGCGCAAGTGCGCGCCCGCGCTGGCCGCCGGTTGCCCGGTGGTGATCAAGCCGGCGGCGTTGACGCCGCTGTCGGCGCTGGCGCTGGCAGAGCTTGCAGACCGCGCCGGCATCCCGCCCGGCGTGCTGAACATCCTGACCACTCGGCGCTCGTCGGCGGTGGGCGCCGAGATGACCTCCAACCCACTGGTGCGCAAGCTGTCCTTCACCGGCTCCACCGAGATCGGCAAGACACTGATGCAGCAGTGCGCCGCCAACGTCACCAAGATCTCGCTGGAACTGGGCGGCAACGCGCCCTTCATCGTCTTCGACGACGCCGACCTGGACGCCGCCGTCGCGGGCGCCATCGCCTCCAAGTATCGCAACACCGGCCAGACCTGCGTGTGCGCCAACCGCCTGCTGGTGCAGGACGGCGTCCATGATGCCTTCGCGGAAAAACTGGCCGACGCGGTCAAGGCCATGACCGTCGGCGACGGCCTGGCCGGCGAGACCCAACAGGGACCGCTGATCGACACCGCCGCGCTCGACAAGGTGCAGGCGCTGGTCGGCGACGCCGTCGGCAAGGGCGCCCGCGTCGTGCTGGGCGGCAAGCCGCACAGCCTGGGCGGCACCTTCTACGAGCCCACCATCCTGACCGACGTCAGCCGCTCCATGCGACTGTTCCGCGAGGAGATCTTCGGCCCCGTCGCGCCGCTGTACCGGTTCTCGACCGAGGACGAGGCCATCCGGATGGCCAACGATACCCCGTACGGACTGGCGGCCTATTTCTATGCCCGCGACATTGGCCGCGTCTGGCGCGTCAGCGAGGGTCTGGAATACGGCATCGTGGGCATCAACGAGGGCATAATCTCGACCGAGGTCGCTCCTTTCGGTGGCGTCAAGGAATCCGGCCTGGGACGCGAGGGGTCCCGATACGGCATGGATGACTTCGTGGAGATCAAGTACCTCTGCATGGGCGGCCTCGACCGCTAGTGCTCTGACAAACACAAGGGAGCCAACTGTCAGCGCAAGAGACCATTTTTCTGCATCAACGCACCAAACTCAGGCCGACGCCTTCGTTTGGGTCGATGTACTTTTTGTGCATCAACTTTCCAAACTCAGGCCGACGCCTTCGTTTGGGTCGATGTACTTTTTGTGCATCAACTT
>CAYFTQ010000053.1:6792-10651 GCA_964346035.1 uncultured Roseospira sp.
TCCAAACTCAGACCGACGCCTTCGTTTGGGTCGATGCACGAGGAACGCGCCAGGGGGAAGCGCCATGAGTGTCACCGGCGACGGCGGCGACAACAGCGCGGGGCCGCCGGGAAACCGCGAGGCCCTGCGCCTGGCCCAGGGGCTTTGCACCCGCCTGTGCCACGATCTGGCCGGCCCGCTGGGAGCCATCGGGTCCGGTCTGGAGTTGCTCGGCGACGGGGACGAGGCCGGCGGCGGCGATGCCGAGGTCGTTGGCCTGCTGTCGGACAGCGCGGCCTCCGCCGCCACCCGCCTGCGCTTCCTGCGCGCGCTGCTGGGGCTGCCTGGTGGTCGCGGCCTGGACCCCGGGGACGCCCACTCCCTGCTCAACGCCCATCTGGCAGGGGGCGCTGGGGCGCGGGTCCCGGCGCTGGATTGGGACGTTGCCCATGGTGATGGCTCGACGGCGGCGCGCGCCCGGGTCCAGTTCCTGCTCAACCTGTGCCTTGTGGCGCTGGAAGCACTGCCCCGCCACGAGCGGTTGTCCGTCCGAGCGCCCGGCCAGACAGACGCAGAGGTGTCGGTCGGCGGCCGGGGCCAGGTCGCGCGCGCCCCCCTGGAAGCGATGGCCGCCGGCCAGGCGGGCGCACCCGTGCCGGACGACGCCCGCCTGGTTCAGGCGCACTATGCCGGCCGGCTGGCGGCCGCGCTGGGTCTGACGGTGCGGGCCGAGCCGGACAGCGGGCACCTGCGGCTTGTCGCGCGCCCGTCGCACGCCTGAGACGCCGGCCTGTACATCGCGCCACCCCGTCCCACGCCGCCACACGCCACGTGCGGTGGAGCGCGTTGTTTGAGCGGCCGGATCGGCATGCTATACAGGACGCAATGGGACCTCCCGCACGGCCTTGAGCGGTGGCGGGCGTCCCCGGGCGCACCAGACGGGAGCCGGACCATGGATGATCTGCTAAGCGAATTCCTGACGGAAACGTCGGAAAGCATCGCCACCCTGGACGTGGAACTGGTCCATCTGGAACAGAACCCCAACGACCGCGATATCCTGTCCAACATCTTCCGGCTGGTGCATACCATCAAGGGGACTTGCGGCTTCCTGGGACTGCCGCGTCTGGAAAGCCTGGCCCATGCGGGCGAGAACGTGCTGGGCAAGTTCCGCGACGGCGAGCTTGAGGTCTCCGCCGAGGCGGTCACGGTCATCCTGCACACCATCGACCGTATCAAGGACATCCTGACCCACCTGGAACAGACGGAGTCGGAGCCTCAGGGTGAGGACCTCGATCTCAAGGACCAACTCGCCACGCTGGCGGAGGGGCGATCCCCGACCGCTGGCGCCGCCGCAGCCGTGACCCCGGAACCCGCCCCTGAACAACCCGACTCTGCGGCCACCGGGCCCGCGACCACGGGCGGCGGTCCGGCACTCAGCGACGGTGGCTTTCCGGTGGCCGCCGAATTGCTGGCGGAAGTCGAGGAAGCGCTCAATCAAGGCAAGAAGGCCGCCTCGGACTCGCAACTGGCCGCCGAACTGGCTGCCGAGGCCGAGCGCGAGCGCGCCGCCGAGGCCGCCAAGGCAAGCATGCCCATGGACGAGGCCAAAGCCGCCGAGGCCGCCGCCACCGGAAAGGCGCCGGCCGACGGGGCCAAGGCCGGTGTGCCGGCCCGCACGACCCAGCCGGACCAGGGTGGCAACGACGGCACAAAGAAGGAATCGGTCGCCGCGCAGTCCATACGGGTCAACGTCGATCTGCTGGAAAAGCTGATGACCCTGGTCTCGGAACTGGTGCTGACCCGCAACCAGCTTTTGCAGATGGTGCGCGGCAGCGACGATTCCGAGTTCGCCGCCCCCCTGCAACGGCTGTCGCACATCACGTCGGACCTTCAGGAAGGCGTGATGAAGACCCGCATGCAGCCGATCGGCAACGCCTGGGCCAAGCTGCCGCGCATCGTGCGCGATCTGGCCACGGAAATGGGCAAGAAGATCGACCTGCAGATGTACGGCGCCGATACGGAACTTGACCGTCAGGTGCTGGAGTTGATCAAGGACCCGCTCACCCACATGGTGCGCAACTCTGGCGACCACGGCCTTGAAATGCCGGATGACCGCCTGAACGCGGGCAAGCCCGAGGTCGGCGTCGTCAAGCTGAACGCCTATCACGAGGGCGGTCACATCATCATCGAGATTTCCGACGACGGTCGCGGCCTGAACCTGCGCAAGATCAAGGACAAGGCCATCGCCAACGGGCTCGGCAGCGAGGCCGAGATCGAGGGCATGAGCGATCAGCAGGTCGCCCAGTTCATCTTCCGCGCCGGCCTGTCCACCGCAGAGAAGGTAACCAGCGTCTCCGGGCGCGGCGTTGGCATGGACGTCGTGCGCACCAACATCGAACAGATCGGCGGCACGGTCGAGCTGAAGACCTGGCCCGGCAAGGGCTCGACCTTCATCATCAAGATCCCGCTGACGCTGGCCATCGTGTCCGGCCTGATCGTGGAGAGCGCGGGCGAGCGGTTCGCCATTCCTCAGATTTCGGTGCTTGAACTGGTGCGGGTGACACCCCAATCCGATACCCGCATTGAACGCATCAATCGCGCCCCCGTCCTGCGCCTGCGGGATCGCCTGCTGCCGCTGGTCTCGCTGGCCGTGCTGCTGCGCCTGGACGAGGATCGCGACGACATAGAGGCCGAGGTCAACAGCCAGGAGGAAACCTTCATCGTCGTCACCCAGGTCGGCACGTACTCCTTCGGCATCATCGTGGACCGGGTGTTCGACACCGAGGAAATCGTGGTCAAGCCGGTGGCGCCCATCCTGCGCCATATCTCCATGTTCTCCGGCAACACCATCCTGGGCGACGGCAGCGTCATCATGATCCTGGACCCGAACGGTATCGCCGGCTCCACCGGCGAAAGCACGCTGGGCAGCGGGGCCACCGCCGAAACCAATAAAACCCGCGAGACCCACGCCGAGGACACCACATCACTGCTGATCTTCCGGGCCGGCTCGGCCGAACTGAAGGCCGTGCCGCTGGCGCTGGTGGCACGCCTGGAGGAAATCGAGCTGGACAAGGTGGAATACAGCTATGGCCAGCCCGTCGTGCAGTACCGTGGCCAGCTCATGCCCTTGGTCACCATGGACGGCATGATGGGCATGAAGACCGAGGGCCGCCAGCCGGTGCTGGTGTTCTCCGACCGCGAACGGTCCATGGGGCTGATGGTCGACGAGATCGTTGATATCGTCGAGGAACACCTGAAGGTGGAGTTGAAGGCCGAACAGATGGGCGTCATCGGCACCGCCGTCATCAACGGCAAGGCGACCGACATCATCGACACCGGCCATTACCTGACGCAGGCCTTCGGCGACTGGTTCGGCAGCCCGGACAGCGGCACGGACGAGGTCGGGGGCGGCCATCGGGTGCTGCTGGTGGACGACAGTCCGTTCTTCCGCAACCTGCTGACGCCGCTGCTGTCCGCCGCCGGGTTCGAGGTGACGGCCCTGGCCTCCGCGCCGGAAGCGCTGGGTCTGGCCGAACGCGGCGCCAGATTCGAGGCCATCATCAGCGACATCGAAATGCCCGAAATGAACGGCTTCGAATTCGCCGAGGCGGTGCGCCGCCTGCCGCTATGGTCGCGGGTGCCTCTGATCGCGCTGTCCTCGCATGCCACGGAACGCGATCTTGAACGCGGGCGGGAGGCCGGCTTCGACGACTACGTGGCCAAGTTCGACCGCGAGGCGGTTCTGGTCTCGCTGCGCCAGCTCATGCGCGAGGCCAGCGCGGCATCAGAAGACGAAACCGCCGAGGTGTGATGCCGCTCGACGAAAAGGGGGACCTTTTCGCAGAGCGGCCGGTGCGCCTCTGGTGTCGCTGTGCGACAC